>JAGYNL010000136.1 GCA_018399865.1 Candidatus Bipolaricaulota bacterium
GAGTACCTTCTACTTTACAATCCCCAAGGCAGATGCCAGGAGAGAGGTGGAGAGCAATGCTTAGCCAAGAGAAAATGAAAGTGCTGGTTGTTGAAGACAATCCAGATGACATCGCAATTATAAAGCGTGCTATGCGCAAGAGCGAGATGAAGTGTGATCTCTTTTTTGCGCGTGATGGGCAGGAGGCAATAGACTTTTTGTGGCAAAGTACATCCGAATATGAGGACGCCCCTCGGCCGGACCTGATCTTGTTAGACCTCAATTTACCGAAGGTTGATGGTCTCGATGTCCTGGCGAAGATCAAGGATGACGAGAAGCTGAGGCGGATTCCAGTGATTGTTCTTACTATCTCCCTGGCGCAACAGGATATGATTAGAGCCTATGACAGTGGAGCAGCTAGCTACATGAATAAGCCTGTTGATTCTAAGGACTTCGAGCGTCTTATTCAGACAGTTCAAGAATACTGGAGGATCGCTAGCATTCCTACAGAGTGATACGACTACACCGATTTATTTAGTGTAGCGGACAGTTGACCTTATTGTGCCTTACCGGTGCTACGTTATTGTGTGTTAAAGGCACGTTATGAATAGCACAGTTGCCCTCGTTTCTAGCCCTGTATAGAGATAGGCTTTTTTTAAAAGCTAGGAATAAGAAGTAAGTGATGGAAAGAGTGGGCATGAGACAGGGTGATCCGATTGTCGCTAAGAGTCCGCTACCTCCTTACCAGGGGCCGTTACCGAGAGCACGGCGATACACACCATTTCTTCCTTCTTAAAGACTACACCGCACACTGTTCTTGGCGCGAAAGACAAGATGCCGTAGAACAGCCAACGGTTCTTACCCCGGGAAGGTGGGCACCAAGCAGCAAGCCCACCTTCCCCAGCCCCTTACCCCACTAGTTTTTCCGCATTAACCAGTTGTAGATTTGTTGAGCCAGGTCAAATACTCTCTCAGGCCCCGCAGAGTCGATATCTCCTTGGGAAATAGCGGCTAGTTCCTTGGTTTGTGGAAGGAGATTTTCTGGAATGATACCTGGTGAGTGGGGGTTATCCTCTGGGCCAAGAAGTATTTCGCTCAGGCTTACATGGAGCCTGGATGGTCCTTCCTGCTTGAGGATTGTTCTTGTTGAAAAAGCGACGGCAAATTCCCATTGCTTACGGTCGCTATACGTTTCAAGCATTGATGAGAAAACATTATCCAGTTCACTGTTTTCATCTGATATAGCCGAAAAAAGGCGTGCATCGGCAGCTTGTTCAAATACGCTAGGATCAGCTACAGAAAGAGACGCAATGGCGCAAATTGTCTCACTATAAGACTGACAGAAAGCAGCAGTACTCTGGCGTAGATGTGCAAGGCTGGTTATTTGTTCAATGCGTTGAGAGTCTGTCTGGGTGATAATTTCTACTTGTAGTTTGCCAAGATTGTCTAGTAGGTCTTGGCAGGCCTGCTCAATGTTTGGCGGTACTACTACCTCTGTTCCAGAGAAAAGATAGCTAGCGTAGGATTTGTAGAGAGCGTAAAGCGGAGCAAATGCCAAGTAGCTATCGGCGAAGAGCGATCCAACTGAGGAGGGAGAAGATACTGCAGCCATGCAGTAAAGCATGCAAATAATAACAGCGATTATAAGGACTTGTTTACTCATACTGCCATTCTAGTCCGCCAGCGGGCCTAAGCAAGTAAGGCTACTGGTGGCAACCCGCGGAACAGTCCAGGCTTCTTTATACTCCTGTTCGACACCTACTATTGTGTCGTAATGCACTTATTGTTAGTGATCGGTGTCCAGGATGGATGTCAGCCCTTTCATCACGACAGCCACTGAACAGACATAAGCTTTACCCATGGATGAGATTGAGATCATTGTGCGAGCATCCCAACTACATGGCAAGGAAGAGATGGCTAGGCTGAGCCGCCGGATAATCTCTGATATTGAAGCGACAGGGGATGTTAAACTAAAAGAGGTTGCCTTCCCTTCTGGGGAAGGCATCGCTGTGATTCTGGTCCTTACTGGAGGAGTGGAGAGGGATGTATTGAAGCTTGCTTCGCAGATGCCGTCTCCGATAATCCTGATTGCACACTCCGCGCAGAATTCTCTGCCAGCCTCACTGGAAGTACTAGCACGTCTGCGTCAGGATGGTGGAAATGGTGAAATACTATTCGGTAGCCCAAAGGCAATCGCAGCGGGCCTAAGAAAGGAGTTATTGATCAACTCTGCTTGGGAGATGCTGCGGTTCAGTCGAGTGGGGCTTATCGGTGATCCTTCTGACTGGTTAGTGGCCAGCGACGTTGACCGAGCATTTCTTAAAGGTCAAATGGGAGTAGACCTGGTAAAGATACCGATTGATGAATTGGTTCAAGAAGCGTCCGCACGCAAACCAGGCAGGGGGGCTGTGGGAGGAATCACAAAGCGCGCGGAAAGCGTTAAGGAACCCAAGAAGGCCGATCTGAGTGGAAGCGTTGCCATATACGAAGGCTTGCGCTCTATTGTGGACAAGTATCGCTTGTCAGCTTGCACAGTTCGCTGTTTTGATTTGGTAGACAGGCTAAAGAATACGGGTTGTTATGCTCTGTCTCGGTTGAACGATGAACAGATTGTTGCTGGATGTGAGGGGGATATACAGGCACTGTTTTCTATGTACCTAGGGTTTCTCATTTCGGGTAGTGCCGCGTTCATGGCTAATGTAACCTCAGTTGACCCGACTGAAGGTGAGTTAGTGATAGCTCACTGTAGCTGCCCATTGTCACTGTCTACAGGTTTTGTGATCCGCAGTCATTTCGAATCAGGCATAGGAGTAGGGATTGCTGCTAAGGTCGCCCCTGGCCCTTGCACCGTCTTCCGACTTGGTGGGGATAGACTCAATCATCTCTTCGTGAGGGAAGGAAAAATCATAGGGACCCTTGCTCGCGAGGATCTGTGTCGCACACAACTCGTGATTTCTGTTGATGGTCCTCTGGAGCCGCTGCTGTCCTCTCCCTTGGGCAATCACCATGTTCTTATAATGGGTCATCACCGCGACCTGATAGAGCGTTTCTTCGACCGTTTCTTGCGACAGTAGGTTCATTTTAGTTCGGGCGGCATCAACATGAAGCTGCCAAAGCAATATTTCATACATCTTATAGGCTTTTGCTTGTTAATGTTGCGGTTGCCGCTTGCTAGGCGGCAAGCTACCATACTACTAACATAACTATTGGGGTGGTAAAGACTATGGTAGATAGGCAAATGCAGATTGCGGCTGATAATGAAACTCGCCGTGGAAGTTACTCAAACCTTGCTCTGATTTCCCACCGCAAGGAGGAGTTTGTCATAGATTTCTTGTTCATCGATCCTCAATCGCAGACATCCAAGGCTGATCAAGCACTTCTTGCCTCACGGATCATTCTTAATCCCGGGCACATGAAAAGGCTTTACCAGGCAATTGGAGAAAACATAGAACGCTATGAGAAGAATCTTGGTAAGATTGTCTTACCGCCGAAACTGAAGTAGGTTGTGTTGTGACAAGCGTGAACGGGGCTTTTCAGGAGCTCAAATCCACCATTCTAAAGACGATATTCGCCCGACGTATCACGCTAGCTGCTTTCTCTGCTGTAGCATTGATCGTTATGCCTATTGCGGGTATAAGCTGGCTTAATCCTTTGTTTTATGCCCCTTTTGCTTGGTTTCTGATAACCTTTCCATTTCAGTACCTTGTTAAACGCCAGGATAGCCAAGCGGCGCTTCATTGGATTCACGCTGTATATTTCATCACAGAGGCTGCGGTCATCACCGTGTTTGTCTACCTAACTGGCGGAAGCCAATGGATTGGGAACGTGTTCTACATATTTACTGTAATCTATGCTAATTTCTTCCTACCGGAGATCCAGGGGTATTTAGTGACGGGTCTCGTAGTACTTCTTTACGCTCTGGTCGTAATGTTGGAGTATATGGGAGTAATCCCTCATCACACCCTGTTCCCAGGGATGGGCATTTCCAATACCAGCATGCCCTATAACCTGGCAACTATCCTTGTTGGTACAGCAACGATCTATGGAGTCCTTACCTATACTGTAAGGTCATTTACAAACATATATCACATAAAGAATGAAGCACTTTCCAGACAGCGGGAGCGCCTTTCTGAGCTATCCCTAAGGTTAGTATCGGTACAGAATGAGGAGAGGCAGCATATAGCTCACGAATTGCACGATAATTTGGGTCAGTCGCTGGCTGCCGTTAAGCTTCAACTGGCTTCTATGAAGGATAGCGTAAATGTAAACCGCGTGCAGAATGCGTTGGTGACTGTTGATCAAGCGATTGCACAAACGCGCACGCTTGCCCACTCCTTGCGCCCCCCACTGCTCGATGAGCTAGGGTTAGCGCCTTCTATCAGGCGTCTAGCGCAGATGGTCGAGGAAGGTGCTGATTTCAAGGTAATCACAAATCTTGAAGAAGATCTCCGTCTTGATTCTGATATAGAGAGCCTCCTGTTCTATGCTATTCGTGAGGCGCTAGCCAACGTAGACCGCCACGCTAATGCACATAAGGCCACAGTTAGCCTTCGCCGAACCGGAGACTGTGTTGTGGTTATTGTCGAGGATGATGGAATAGGGTTGCCTTCAGGGAAGCCTTTTGGTCTAGGTTTGAGGGGAATAGAGGATCGTGTGGATCTTGTGGGGGGACATATAAGAATCTCATCTTCTCCTGGGCAAGGGACCTGTATCACTGTGGAGGTACCATATGGCCCAGGTACGCTTAGCAATTGCTGATGACCACGCTCTTGTTCTTGCCAGCTTGCAGGAACTTGTTATCGATTGTGCCGAGATCGATGTAGTCGGAACGGCAAGTGATGGTAATCAGGCGATTGCTCTAGCAAAAAAAGAAAGGCCGGATGTTTTTCTTATTGACATCGTTATGCCGAAGCTGGATGGATTACAGGCCATTTCGCATATACATAACGTCTCGCCTAGTACCAATGTATTGCTCATCTCTATGCATGACGAACCAGAGTACCTCCAGGAAGCGCTAGCTCGAGGAGCAATTGGCCTAATTTCCAAAGCTGCATCGCCCGGCGAGCTTGTTAAAGCTATAAAGGATGCTGCAAGAGGTCAAGTAATGGATGTATCAGCTCCCCTAACCGATCGTCAACGTGAGGTACTTGCTCTTATCGGGGCAGGCAAAACAAACCCGGAGATAGCCTTGCTCCTTTCAATCAGCCGGAAGACTGTGGAGAACTATCAGCAGCAGCTGATGGAAAAGCTAGACATACACACTAAGATCGGCCTTGTGGCGCATGCTCGTCATTTATCTATTCCTGATAATTAGTACATTTCCCCTATTTCCAGTCTTGCTGATAGAGTGTACACTTCATAGGATCAGGATATGAATAGAATACGGGTGGTGCTTGCCGATGATCATACGTTAGTACGTCGGGGCCTTTCTTCCTTACTTGCTAAGGAAGAATCAGTATGTGTTGTGGGCGAGGCCGAGGACGGTCGCAGTTTAGCCAAGAAGGTGAAAGCCCTTAAACCTGATATCGCACTTGTTGATATTTCGATGCCTTTTCTCAACGGACTTGATGCGATATCAAAAATAGTGAGAGTGTCCCCGCACACAAGAGTGGTAGTACTTTCTATGTTCTCTGATGATGCGTATGTCACCCAAGCCTGGGAACAAGGCGCGTGGGGCTATGTTCTCAAGGATGAGGCTACAGAGCGATTGATCAGCGTCATTCAAAAAGTAGCTGCTGGAGAGAAGAGTTTTTCTGTAACTCCAGTGCCTTGCGAGACTTGTGACCCTTTAACCCCGCGCGAGCGGGAAGTGCTGCAGCTTATAGCTGAAGGCAAGAGGAACACTGAGATAGCAAATATTATCATGAGAAGTCTGCACACGGTGCGTAATCACCGCGCAAGGCTTATGAGGAAATTGGGAGTACATAGTGCTGCAGAATTGGTACAAGCAGCGGAGAAATTGGGGCTTGCAGGAGTGATATCTCACAAGGATAGCATGGACTTACCAAAGATACTCAAGCTGTACACTGGAGACCTCGAACGCGGGCTTGAAGAAGCTCTGCAAGATCCCATTCATGAAGAACCTTCATCCGATCAGAATGATTCACTATATCGGATCCTTCGCTACCATGTTGGGCTTTGCGATGAACATGGGCGCAACAAGAAGGCGCTGGGAAAGATGTTACGGCCGTCCTTGCTGATGTTTATTTGTGATGAACTAAGCAAGAATGTTGAGAGGGCTTTGCCAGCAGCAGTGGCCATAGAGCTGGTGCATAACTTTTCCTTGATCCACGACGACATTGAGGATCAGGATGAAGTTAGGCGTGGACGGCCTACGGTATGGAAGCTGATAGGTATACCTCAGGCGATCAACGCGGGCGATCTAATGTACTCAATTGCAGTGCGCAACGCTTTGCAGGCAGGGCTAGATGTTGCGGAATCGATTGTCGAGTCAGCAAAATCGATGATTGAAGGACAAGGTATGGATATAGACTTTGAGGGTCGTTGGGTCGATGTTGATTCCTACATGGATATGATTGATAAGAAGACAGGCGCGCTTATTTGTTGCTCTTTTCGCTCCGGGGGAATAATAGCCAAGGCGGATAATGCTGCTGTTGAGGCGCTGATTCTGGTTGGAAGAGAGCTGGGGCGGGCATTTCAAATAAGAGATGACCTGCTCGGTATATGGGGAGATGGAGACGTCACTGGAAAGCCGCATGGGTCGGACATAAGAAGGAAGAAGAAATCTTTCCCGGTTGCCCTTGCGATACAGCGTGCTGATAAGAAAGGAAGGATGCTCCTGGAAAGGGCATACGCGCAAGAGCAAGTCTTACAAAGCGATGTTGCAGGCGTAATTGAATTAATGGCCCGCCTTGATGTTAGGAAAAGCGCAGAGAAAACGGTCGAAGAACACCTTAACAAAGCCAGTAAGGCTCTTGATCTTCTTTCACTGTCGCAGAAAGGACGAGAGATGATGGACGAATTGATAGGATACTTGGCCAGGAGGGAAAAATGAGGCGACCGCTGAAGCTAGATATGAAAATGGCCCGTTACCTAGTGGCACAGAAGGCAAAACGCAGAAAGTATTTCCCTTTTGTTACCATGATTGAACCACTTGAGGCATGTAATTTGCGTTGCATCGGATGTGGACGGGTAATTGAGTATAAGGACTACATGGATGATAGGTTAACGGTAGAGCAGTCACTCGATGCTGTGAACGCGTCGGGGGCGCCAATAGTCTCCATTTCTGGAGGCGAACCGCTATTGCACGAGCACATAGACGAGATCACGAAAGCAATCCTGGAGGAGAAGAGGTTTACATATCTGTGCACCAACGGGTTATTGCTTCAGGAAAAGCTTGACCAATTCACCCCGTCTCCTTACCTTTCGTTTGTAGTTCACCTGGATGGGACTAGAGAAATACATGACATGGTTACTCGTCATCCCGGAACCTACGATCAGGCGACTAATGGTATCCGCGATGCGATTGCTCGTGGATTCAGGGTTAACACAAACACAACCCTCTTTCATGGCTCAAACGTGGAGGAATTACACAAGCTTTTTTCAATATTAACTGAGATGGGAGTGGAAGGGTTGATGGTTTCACCTGGCTACGCGTATGAGGATGTCTCCGACCGCGAGCTATTTCTGCAGAGACAGGAGTCGATCAATGTCTTTCGAAAGATTCTCGATCCATCAAAAGGTTTCCCTTTCTACAACAATCCGCTATATCTAGATTTTCTGCGGGGTGAGCGTGAGTACGGTTGTGCGGCTTGGACAACGCCTACCTATACAGTGCGCGGTTGGCGCAAGCCTTGTTACATACTTGCTGATGAGCATACTCAAGATATAGATGAGCTATTTGACCCAAAACTCTGGCAGCGCTATGGACCAGGGAAGGATCGTAGATGTGCCAATTGCATGATGCATTCGTCCTTTGAAGGAGCGAGCATCCTGCATGCTTTCTCTCATCCTCTCGACTTAATATCGGTTGCGCGTGAGGAACGAAAGAAATGATTCTGATTGTTGTAGCTACCTTTGCTGAGTGGATCTGGATTCCTCGCAGGCCGAATATTCGCCGTGTAATAACTGGGATGGGCAGGAAAGCAGGGGAATCTATATCTTCGCTTCTAGAGCAAAAGACCAAGCCGTCATTTGTCTTAAGCACGGGATTCTGCGGAGGGCTAACCCCCGCTATTGATTCAGGCACAATAATCCTCGTTAGAGCCATTGATTACCAAGGGCAAGACATATTGGTGAAGTCAGCCTTTCTAGCACGAGCCAAGAAGGCCCTGGCCGCAGCCGGTTTTCCTTTTGAAGAAGGAAAGATTGTTACAACAGAGAATGTTCTCCATTCACCAGAGGAAAAGCAAAGATTGTCTCATAACGGAGCGATTGCTGTTGATATGGAAAGCGGGGTTATCTATCGTGTAGCTCAAGCAGCGGGCATCGAGTGTCTTCCCCTTAGGATTGTGCTAGATGAGCGGGATTGGCAACTGCCCTTTGCCGGCGATTTTTGGGACTTGGTTCGAGTAATCTTTCACCCTGTTTTGGCCTTGCGACTTACGCTTGCAACCATTGTTGCTGGAAGGATTTTGCGAAGGGCAATAGCGGTAATTGCGCGCGAACTTGCCCCCAGGAGAGAAGAATGCGTCGCGTAGTGAGGGTTGGGAAGGTCGAGATAGGAGGCAATAATCCGGTTGTTGTCCAGTCGATGACCAATACAGATACCAGCGATGTAGATGCTACCGTATCGCAGATCTATCGTCTTAGAAAGGCGGGATGTGAGATAGTGCGAGTAGCTGTGCCTGATATTTCTGCTGCCCGCGCTCTACCAGCTATCAAGAGAAAGATTGATATCCCGCTCGTTGCCGATATTCACTTCGATTATCGCTTGGCGTTGGCGTCGATCGACGCTGGGGTGGATAAGTTGCGATTGAATCCTGGGAACATTACAGATACAGCTAAGATCGAAAAAGTGGTATGCGCGGCCAAAGCTGCTGGGATCCCAATCCGCGTAGGAGCAAACTCGGGCTCACTTGCCCATTCGTTCCTGGACCAGAACGGTCACCCTACAGCCGATGGCCTGGTCGACAGTGCACGAAGAGAGATCCATCTCCTAGAGCAGCTTGACTTTAGTGACATCATTGTCTCTCTGAAATCAACAGATGTCCTGATGACTTTGTCGGCTTACCGTAGGATGGCACAAGAGGTTGACTATCCCCTACACGTAGGAATAACCGAGGCCGGAACTCCGTGGGGTGGGACGATCAAATCATCTGTTGGTATTGGGATCTTGCTTGCTGAGGGGCTAGGAGACACACTGAGGGTTTCCCTGGCCGGTGATCCTGTGGAAGAAGTGCGAGTAGCATACGAGATACTCAGCGCGCTTCACCTGCGGCAACGAGGCATTATTTATCGCGTTTGTCCCACCTGCGGACGCACACACATAGACCTGTTTAAGATAGCAAATGAAGTCCAACACAGACTCTCAGATGTGACGGAGCCGATTGTTGTGGCTTTGATGGGGTGTATTGTTAACGGGATCGGTGAGGCGAGGGATGCTGACGTGGGGCTATTTGGTGGTGAAAGGAATGGAACAATAAGCATTTCAGGGCAGTTCGTAAAACGAGCAATTCCGGAGGAGCGGTTGGCTGATGAATTTGTGGACACGGTCCGGGCTTATCTCAAGGAACGGGGGAGAAGAGATGATCAGCCATAGTGCTGTGCGCTCTGATGTGCCACCTAAGCAACTAGAGAAGCTTGAGCTTAGTCTTGAACAGGCTATTTCACATTTGCTCGATTTGCAGTATGAACAGGGCTATTGGTGGGGAGAGCTGGAGTCGAACGTTACAATTACCGCTGAGCATTTGTTTCTCACTCACATTCTGGGCGTTGGAGACCGAAAACAATGGGAGAAAATCGCTAGCTATCTTTTAAGGGAGCAACGTGAAGATGGAACCTGGTCACTTTGGTACGACGGCCCCGGTGACCTTTCAACCACGATAGAGGCCTATCTAGCTCTCAAAATGGCGGGAACTTCACCGGGCCTGCCGGAGATGGAAAAAGCAAGCTCGTTTATTCTTTCTTACGGGGGAGTGGAAAAAGCCCGAATTTTCACGAAGATCTGGTTGGCAATGCTTGGGCAGTGGGATTGGCGCGGAACGCCGATGATGCCTCCAGAGATTATCTTCCTTCCCAAGTGGTTTCCAATTAGCATCTACGACTTTGGATGTTGGGCTAGGGGCACAATAGTTCCGATGACGATTATTGCTGCTTTTCGCCCAGTCTTTCCCTTACCTCTCTGGGCACACGTTGATGAGCTGTTTGCAAGAGGAAAAGAAAATGTTGATCTGTCTCTTCCAAAAAAGAATGGTCCCTGGGCAAGTCTCTTTTCTGCTCTTGATTGCTTCCTTCGCCTTTACGAGCGCATGCCCGTCAAACCATTCCGTAGGATGGCTATACAGAAAGCTGTGAGTTGGGTTATTGAAAGGCAAGAAGCTGATGGCTCTTGGGGTGGCATTCAACCTCCTTGGGTTTATTCCATGATCGCGCTCAAGGCGTTAGGTAGAAGTTTGGATGATCCAGTTTTGAGTAAGGGTCTGTCTGGTTTCTACGGGGACAAAGGTTTTGCTATAGAGGATGATGATACATTCCATCTACAATCATGCCTTTCCCCTGTATGGGATACAGCACTTGCTGTGCTTGCGCTGGAGGATGCCGGGCTGCCGGAGGACCATCCAGCTATAGTGAAGGCCGGGCAATGGCTTGTAAGTGAACAGATCCTGGTTGGAGGGGACTGGCAAGCGCGTTGTAGAGCACATCCAGGGGGATGGGCCTTTGAATTCTTTAATGATCTTTATCCGGACACGGATGATTCATCGTTGGTGATGATGGCTATTCAAGGCGCGAAGCTCTACGGCACACAGAAACAAATATCTTTGCATAGAGGCCTTGAGTGGCTTCTTGGCATGCAGAGTTCTAATGGTGGTTGGGGAGCATTTGACAGAAACAATACCAAGGCATTCCTTCGCCAGATACCCTTTGCCGACTTTGGTGAAATGATAGATCCTCCGTCTGTAGATGTGACAGCTCATATCGTGGAGTATCTAGGAAAGATTGGCTACGACAGAAGGTCGGGAGTCATAAAGCGTGCTTTAAGCTATATCAAGAGAGAGCAGAAACCGGATGGTGCTTGGTTCGGGCGCTGGGGAGTGAACTTCATATACGGTACTGGTTGTGTTCTCCCTGCCCTTGCCGCGGTTGGTGAAGACATGAACCAGGCCTATGTTCGCCGAGCGGTTGATTGGCTCATAGATCGCCAGAATGATGATGGCGGTTGGGGTGAACGGATCGAGGGGTATGGGGATGCAACCTGGCGGGGAAGGGGTCCGTCTACTCCTTCACAGACAGCCTGGGCTCTATTAGCGCTTATAGCTGCAGATGAGATATCAAATCCTGCAACCGTTGCAGGATTAGAATTTCTTATTTGGGCGCAGAGGGAGAACGGAGGATGGGATGAGCCTCACTTTACAGGCACGGGATTTCCCATGGATTTCATGATTAATTATCACTTATACAGGGACGTCTTTCCTGTAATGGCCCTTGGACGTTATCGCACTGCCTTACGTAATGTTGTGAACCATTATAAGGAGTCTTGATGCATGTAATAAAAGCTGATGTGCTGGGGTTTTGTTTCGGTGTTCGTCGGGCAGTGACCATGATCGAGACCGAGCTTGAGCAGAATGGACCTCTGTGTACTCTAGGAGCTATCGTTCACAACACGCATGTTGTTGAAAGCCTTATGGAAAAAGGGGGGAGATTGGTTCGTGGATTGGATGAAGTATTGCCGGGTGAAGCAGTAGCTATAACTGCTCATGGCGCAGGTGAAGAGGTATACCAGGCAATACACGAACGCGGACTGAGGCTAATTGACACCACATGTCCCATTGTAAGGCGCGCGCAGCAAACAGCGGCAAGCCTAGTGAAGGATGGCTTCTTCGTTATCGTTTATGGAGAATCCGAGCACCCTGAAGTAAAAGGGATTCTTTCCTGGACAGCAGGTCGCGGTATCGCTACCCAAACTCCAAAGGTAGAGATTCCGGGAAGAGCGAAGGGAGTCGCTGTTGTTGCTCAGACGACAAAAAACCCACAGCAGTTTGCTCAATTTGCGGAGCGGGCAACTAGGGAATTTGCAGGTAGGTTTCCAGAAATTAGGATTGTGAACACAACCTGTCCAGAAACAGGGAGGCGCTATCAGGCAGGAAGTGAATTAGCAAAAAAAGTCGATGTAATTCTTGTTGTTGGAAGTCGGTCTTCAGCCAACACTCGCAAACTGGCCGAGACATGCAGGGCAACCGGCGTCCCCACATACCACATTGAGTCATCTGGTGAGATAGAAGGGGATTGGCTTGCTGGCTTTAAGCGGTGCGGAGTGACTGCCGGGGCGTCGACTCCTGATAACGTGATTGAGAAAGTCATACTTAGATTGAATGATGAAAGGGGGAACAATGAGTGACGTAATGGGTACGACTGGTACACGTATAGATGAGGCGGTCACTCCGCGGCTCTTTCGGGAGATATTTAAGTGTACAGCGAGCGGCGCACCTGAGTTCATAGATGTTACGCAGAAGGTGAAGGATGTTCTAGCTCGTTCTGGGATCAAAGAGGGTTCCGTTTTGGTGTTCACTCGTCATACAACCGCGGCGATAGAGATCAATGAAGATGAGCCATTGCTTATGGAGGATCTTAAGCAGTTTTTACTTCGCATGGCTCCGCGAGATGGAAATTACAAGCACAACGATTTCTTCATTCGCACGGCGAACATGACAGAAGACGAGTGCCCAAATGGGCACGCCCATTGCCAACATCTCTTTTTGGGCACGAGTGAGACGATTCCTGTGGTTGACAGTGAACTGATCCTTGGGCGGTGGCAACGTATCTTCTTGATTGAGCTTGATAGGCCTCGCGAACGCCAGGTGTTTATACAAGTACAAGGATGGTAAACGAGCATATTGCACAGCTCATTGAACTTCCGGAGACTCGTCCTTCCTTACAGGAAGGCGAGGCTCTTTGCCGGCGGTTAGCACTTTCACATTATGAGAACTTCACGGTTGTGTCGCGCCTGATCCCTCGTAGGATGCGGCAACCACTTTATAACCTGTACGCATTCTGTCGCACGGTAGATGATATTGGAGATGAGGCCCCTGGTGATCGAAATGTCCTGCTGGATCGCTTCGAAGGCCAGCTTTCAGCGGCATACGAAGGAAAAGCTTACCATCCGGTTCTGGTCGCTCTGCAGGCAACCGTAAATCAGTTTGACTTACCTCACAATCTGTTCCAGCGCCTTATTATTGCTAATAAGATGGATCAAGAGATAAAGAGTTACCGAACCTTCGCGGATCTGCTCAACTACTGCGAGCACTCTGCCACCCCAGTAGGCAGGCTTTTTCTTAGGGTTTTTGGCTACCAGGATGAAAAGTTACTGTCGCTTTCTGACCACACGTGCATTGCGTTACAGCTTACGAATTTTTGGCAGGACGTAAAGCGTGATCATGAGCAAGGACGTATTTACATTCCAGCAGACGAAATGGATGAATATGGTGTAGACGAGAATGATCTATCAGCGCCATCTGCAAGCGATGAGTTCAAGAGTCTTATGTGTTTCCAGGTGGAGCGCGCCAGGCTTTACTTCAGGAAAGGATTTCCACTAGTTAATCATATCCATGGTCTTCTCAGGGTCGACATTGCTCTTTTTTCTAGAGGTGGGTTGGCAATCCTTGATAAGGTGGAGCGGCTTGCTTGCGACACCTTAAGAAAGCGTCCAACCCTCAGTAAGATAGAAAAGATTGGGCTTTTCTTGTCCACGTTGGTAACTCACAGGTGGGAAAGATGGACCTAGAGAGTTCATATCGTCTCTGCCAACGGATCACGCGTCATGAGGCAAAGAACTTCTATTACGCGTTTGTGACCCTTCCACGGGAGAAGCGTAGAGCCATCTATGCTGTATACGCATTTTGCCGGGAAGCAGACGATATTGCTGATAGTGATCTGGCGCTTGAGCAGAAGAAGCAAAATCTGAAAGGCCTTCGATCCAGGCTCTATCAAGCACAAGAAGGTGATCCACAAGAGAACGCAGATATTGCTCTATCAGACGCGATCGCGCGCTTTGGAATTGGTGTAAGCGATCTTGCCCACGTCATCGATGGAGTGGAGATGGATCTTGTAATTTCACGTTATGAGAACATTAGGGATCTAGAATTGTATTGTTCTCGAGTTGCCTCGGCAGTAGGTCAATCTGTTCTTCCTATCCTGGCTGGAACGAAGAATGAAGTCGACTCCAAAATGCGGCATTTAGGAGAAAAGCTAGGCATGGGATTGCAGCTAGCAAACATCGTTAGGGATTTAGCAGAAGATATCAGGATTGATCGTATCTATATCCCACAGGAAGATCTGCTCAATTTTGAAGTAAAAGAGCAGATGCTTAGGGATGGGGTTATGAATGATCAGCTACGCAGTCTGTTATCCTTTGAGATTAAGCGAGCATTACAATACATACGTGAAGGGCAGCGCCTTTCAGAATACCTACCCAGAAACGCGCGAGCGTGTATCAAGCTTCTTTCATTGATCTACACTCGTGTCATGGAAATGGCTATCTCAAGGGATTACGATGTGTTCAAGGGGAAATTATCCCTGTCTACCCTCCGAAAGAGCACATTAATCATCTGCGCATGGTTAAAGCGGTGAAGCCGGTAGTTGTTATTGGTGGCGGCCCAGCTGGAATTGCCAGCGCAATTTACCTTTCTCAGAAAGGTGTGAAAACTCTTCTGGTGGAGAGAAGCGCTCGCCTTGGTGGTCGAGCTGCATCTTTCTTCTTTCCCAGGATGAGAGAGGAAGTTGACTATGGCCAGCACGTGCTGATGAGGTGCTGTAAAGATTCGATCCGGCTATTGGAGCTTCTGGGACAGAAAGACGCGGTTTCGTTTCAGCCAAGACTAGACATTGTTCTCTCAGATGAGGAAAAAAAGATAAACATCAAATCTTCTCCTCTTATTGGGCCACTTCATATTCTTCCAAGTTTACTTTTCTACAGCTTCCTAACCGTGTCCGAGCGGATGCGGGTTATGCGGGCCGGGTTATCGCTTTTGTTGAAGGATGCAGGTGAAACATCATTTGGGGAGTGGCTTTCTTTTCATGGACAGACAACCAGGGCTATAAATCTGCTGTGGGACCCAATATGTGTTGCTACCCTGAACGCACATGTGCATGATGTGAGCGCCAGTATAGCCCAGTTAGTGTTTCAAAAGGGTTTTTTCCGTCCACACGGTGCGGATATTGGCCTGTTTAAGAAACCACTATCTGAGATTTTTTCATCGGCTATCCCATTTGTTAAGAATAGGCGTGGAGAAGTATTCCTTGGATCTTCTGCCAGGAGAATAGCAGTTGATGATGGACAGGTGCAAGGCGTCGAAATGTCAAATGGAGAAGTTATCCAAGCAATTGCGGTCATCAGCGCCGTCTCCCACACTGATCTTGGCTCGCTTCTTCCAGAAAGCGCATTGCAGGATCACTTTTTCGGCTGGCTATTGCAGATCCAGGATTCGCCGATTGTGGACGTTCACCTATGGTTTGATTGCCAGGTTATGGAGGAGTTATTTGTCGTAGGATTAAGCACCATGTCACAGGCAGTATTCGACGTATCCGCAATACATGGTGACCTCGACAAACACCACATCACTGTCTCACGCAGCGCCGCTACAGCTCTTATCAACATGCCTGTACAAAAGATTGTTGAACTGACCCTATCTGGAATTGAAAAGTTACTGCCACTATCTCGTAATGCTAAGCTTCTTGACTCGCTGGTGATTAAGAGCAAAAAGGCAACCTTTGTTCCATCTCCGAGAATCGACACTGTGCGCCCGCCCAATATAGCACCTATAAGAGGGCTCTTTCTAGCCGGCGATTATACGGCCACTGCTTGGCCGTCTACCATAGAAGGGGCTATCAGGTCGGGTATGAACGCCGCAGAGGCAGTGTTGGCGCGTTATTGAGTCGCTTGATGTCAACCTTTACTGGCTTCGACTTGTAATCTCAATCAGGTGATATCCAAATCTGGTCTGTACAGGTCCGTGCACTTCGTGTAGTGGCTCATTGAAGACAACCCTGTCGAACTCGGGTACCATCTGGCCAGGAGCAAATTCTCCAAGGTCACCACCAGATTGGCCTGATGGACACTTGGAATGTTCCATGGCAATGGCCGCGAAGTCTTCGCCCTTCTCGATTCGCTTCTTCAGTTCCTGGCATTCAACTTCAAAATCAACCAGTATGTGTCGAGCTGTGGCTCTCATTGTACCTCCCTGTATATGATTTTATGCAAATCCTTAAGTTATTTTAGGTACAGTAATTTGTCAATAAAACCTTCCTAAAACTGCTAAACCAACAACTATCACTCATTCGCAAGACCAGCGGATCTGTTTTTACAGGATCGTCAGATAGCGATCGAGCTCATAAGGATGAACCTGGGAGCGGTAAGCATCC
>JAGYNL010000137.1 GCA_018399865.1 Candidatus Bipolaricaulota bacterium
ATCCTTACCCCGTAATCCTTAATCCTGTGCAAATTACCCTTCACTCATCACGCATCACTCTATTACGTCTCTTCTTAGAGCCCTTTTCTGTGGCGTAACTGGGCTTGGACTACCTGCTCAGTATAGAGGAGAAGCCCTCTATCCCTGATCGTTATGACTCTTTTCTACTGATTGCTTAATGAGACAGTCAACACTAAGTAGCTGATCGGTATGGTATATAGAGGCATTGCTATGCTACTGCTTACTGAATAATACTCTGGATCGCGTCTTATGTATGGCTATAGAAAACAAGCTTGTAGCTTACTCTTTACCGTATTCTCCTATCCGAACGTAAATTTGCCTTGCCAAGTATTTTCAGTGCTATTATGCATCGGGGGGGGGTATGGCTTTGCCAACCGATGGGAACTGAGTAGAAAATGGCAATTGACAAAAGACAGAAGCAGCATTTGGATAGCCGTCTTGGCAACGTATCTGGAAACAGGGTTGGCTAGTGGTGGCAGTCAATCTTTAGAGAACAAGCGCAGCAAGGGAGGTGTATATGTCTGGGAAAGTTCTAATTTATGGCGGTTCTGGAGGTATTGGTTCCTGTAGTGCAAGAATACTTCACGAAAAAGGATTCGACATACACTTGGTAAGTAGAGACGAAGACAAACTAGAGGAAGTAGCAGGAGAACTTGGCGCGGGGTTCACTGTAGGCGATGTAGATGATACAAGCCTTTTCACACGCGTTATGGAAGATGCTGGACAGGAGTTATCCGGGCTTATTTATGCAATAGGGACAATTAAGCTTGGCAGTCTGAGGCGCTTAACCCGGCAAGATTTTCTTGGCGACCTGCAGATTAATGCAGTGGGAGCGGCTCTTGCTGTACAAGCAGCCGTTGGTGCCCTTAGGAAAGGCTCACAAAACTCGTCGATAGTTCTGTTTGCGAGCATCGCGGCTGTCCAAGGCTTCCCTCTTCATGCATCAACGGGAATGGCCAAGGGTGCTGTGGCTGGACTAACGCTGTCTCTTGCCGCAGAGCTGGCTCCAAGAATACGTGTAAACGCAATTGCTCCCTCTCTTACAAGAACACCGCTTTCAAAAAGCATTCTTGGAAACGAGAAAACTGCTCAGTCAATTGCTTCATTGCATCCACTAAAACGGCTTGGCATGCCTGAGGATATTGCCAAGCTGGCTGCTTTTCTCATTACACCTGAATCTGATTGGATAACGGGGCAGATTCTGAGTGTTGATGGTGGCCGCTCTACCCTTCGTACCGACGGATAGTAGATTTTGCTGGCAGCGAAGTAGCTTGCTGTGGGTCAATATCTGCTGGGATTTCAAATATGAAAACACTGAGACTTGTTCTTGCTGATCAGCTAAGTCGCTCAATCAGCTCCCTGCGTGGAATTGACCCATCAGAAGATACCGTACTACTAATTGAGTCCTCCTATCTAACAGAATGTGGAATCCATCATAAACAGAAGCTTGCCTTTGTGCTGAGTGCGATGCGCCACTATGCAGAAGATCTGCAAAAAGAAAAAATCCATGTGGACTATGTTGAAGCAAGAGGAAACTCGCTGCCTGTTTCTCTTCTGGAGGAAGTTCAAAAGGCAATTCTCCGTAACAGAGCAGATAGACTTGTGGCAACAGAGGCGGGGAATTGGTCATTGTGGAAGAAGATGCAGACATTCAGAGACTTACTCCATATACCAGTTGAGATCCGGACAGATGATCGATTCATATGTTCCCATGACGAGTTTGTCCATTGGGCAGAAACGCGCAAGACCTTGCGCATGGAGCATTTCTACCGGTACATACGACGTAAGACAGGCTTGCTCATGGATAATGATAAACCAGTAGGAAATCGCTGGAATTATGACATAAGAAATCGCAAGTCATTGCCTGTCAATATTCAGACCCCGTTGAGGGAGCAATTTGTTCCAGACACCATAACAGAAGAAGTACTACATTTTGTTGGTGATACCTACGCTGGTAATTTTGGCGATTTGGATTCATTTGGCTGGGCGGTCACGCGCGAGCAGGCGCTAAACGCTGCAGGCCACTTCACTGAACAGTGCCTACCTGAATTTGGGGACTACCAGGACGCTATGCGGGCGGGAGACAGCTATCTATTCCATTCTGTATTGTCACCTTATATCAATATAGGGCTGCTAGATCCGCTTGAAACATGCAAAGCAGCAGAGGCTGCTTACAAAAAAGGGACCGCTCCACTCAACTCTGTTGAGGGGTTCATTCGGCAGATCTTAGGGTGGCGCGAATTTGTACGCGGCATGTATTGGAAACACATGCCATCTTATGAATCGAGCAATTTTCTTGGCGCAGATCGGCCTCTGCCCGACTTCTACTGGACAGCTAACACAGACATGAAATGCCTGCAGGAAACGATTAATGGAACCCGTACTAATGCGTACGCCCACCATATCCAGCGATTGATGATCACTGGCAATTTCGCGCTCCTCTGTGGCATTTCTCCTCACGAAGTAGAGGATTGGTATCTGAGGGTTTACGCCGACGCGTTTGAATGGGTAGAATTGCCAAATACGCATGGAATGGCCTTGTACGCCGATGGTGGGATGCTGGGATCCAAGCCTTATGCAGCTTCGGGTTCCTATATCAACAGAATGTCGGACTACTGTAGCCAATGTAGATATGACGCCAAGACAAAGCTTGGCGCGCAAGCCTGTCCATTCAACTACCTGTATTGGTATTTCTTGATCGTCAACAAGGAGGTTCTAAGCTCTAATCCACGTATGGGCCTGGTATATCGGTCTCTCGCCCGGATGACAAGCAAGCATAGAAACGAGATTATCCAAAACGCTGAGCGGTTCTTAAGCACATTGAAGACTAGCCGTGCCTAGGCAAATTCCATCATCAATGCATTAATTGATTGGATAATTCCTCCGGGAAATCGGTGGCAAAAATCAGCTGTTGGTTAGTGCGTGTTGATACTATAGCTCCAAAAAAGGATCATCTGGCAAAAGGAGAACTCAGATGCATAGTACTCAAGTTACAGTGGATACCATCAGAACATTGTTTAGTGAACAACAGCTGGCGGTTCTGGCAACGCAGAGCCCGGGACAACCATACCTCAGCCTCATGGCATTTGCTGCCACTGAAGATTTGAAACACCTTGTCTTTGCCACTGAA
>JAGYNL010000138.1 GCA_018399865.1 Candidatus Bipolaricaulota bacterium
ACCATTTGCCTATAGTTTCCCACCAGGAGGTCAAATGCACTGTCAGTTACAGTCCCCAGAAAGAGTGTTGTTCGACGGTGAAGCGAAGATCGTAGTAGCTCGTAGCCCTGAAGGGCAGTTCGCTGTTATGGATAAGCATGCCCCGCTTCTTGCTGCTCTTGGCGCTTCGCCGCTTAGGATTAAAACTGAAGAACAGGAGCACATTTTTGCTTTGAGCGGTGGCGTCATACAAGTAACCAAGGCCGGTGTTACGATACTTGCCCGTCAGGCAATTCCCGCAGCAGAGATAGACATAAACGCAGTAAGCGCACGCAAGCGTGAACTAGAAAACGCTGAGCATACAAGTATAGAAGGCACTAACGAACATGCTTCTGCCAGGCGGGAGGAAATTGCCTTTCTCAACGTGCAGAAAACGATAGGAGAAGGTCTTGGATAGGCGCATTGTTGTTACGGGTATCGGACCGCTAACCCCAATAGGTATAGGTAAAGAAGCTTTCTGGGATTCTTTGATCTCTGGGAAGAGCGGCGTTCGCCGCGTTGATAATTTGGTTGATCTTCGAGATATCGAGGTGAAGATCGGCGCTACAGTGCAAGACTTCGATCCGCTTGATTACATGGATAGGAGACGCGCTAGGCGCATCGACCGCAGTGCGCAGTTCGCACTAGCTGCCTCCAAGCTAGCACTTTCTGACGCTAACTTACTTGCCAACAAAATAGCCTCCTCCAAGGCTGCAGTGATAGCTGGCACAGGTATCGGCGGATTGCAGACCATGGAGGAGAATTTCGCTGCGCTAATTGAGTATGGACCTCGCCGAGTCAGTCCCTTTTTTGTTCCTCGATTAATGCCTAACGCCGTTGCAGGGGAAATCGCCATCGAGTACGGAATGCGTGGTCCAAATTTTGGTATAGTTTCGGCTTGCGCAAGCTCCGCACATGCAATAGGGATCGCCTATGAGCTAATCAAATCGGGGTTTTGTGATATGGCGCTCGCTGGCGGAGCAGAGGCAGTGTTACTGAGAATCGCTTATGCAGGGTTCACAAAGATCGGGGCGCTGTCCAGGCGAAATGATGAGCCGGAACGGGCATCTCGGCCTTTCGACCTTAACCGCGATGGGTTCATCATGGGGGAAGGAGCGGGATTTGTGATACTGGAAGAGGAAAACCTGGCAATGGAACGTGGCGCAAACATCTACGGTAAGCTAATTGGATTTGGAATGAGCGCTGATGCAGAGCATATTACAGCACCTGCTGAAGATGGCGCAGGTGCCGTGCAGGCAATGAAACAGGCGATTGAACGCGCTGGAATAGATACTTCACAGGTCGATTATATAAATGCGCATGGCACATCTACCATCCTTAATGATAAGGTAGAGACGCTAGCAATAAAAGAACTCTTCCAAGAACGTGCTAAGACCATAAAGATCAGTTCTACTAAGTCGCAAACGGGGCACCTCCTGGGGGCTGCTGGCGCTGTAGAGGTCATAGCAACACTTCTTTCCATGCAACACGGAATCATTCCCGCCACGCAGAACTACGAGCATGTTGATCCAAACTGTGACCTTGACTACACTGCCCAAAATACCGAAAAACAGATCGAGGTTGCTTTAAGCAACTCATTCGGTTTTGGCGGGCAGAATGCCGCACTCTTGTTTAGCAAACCACATTAAGCAACAGTAACCTGGGGTGACAAGATTCTTTTTCTTAGCCTTGAATAACTCATCTGGCCTTTTGGATTTCTCAATCAACCCCTCCAGTACCCCCCGGCTCAGTTACCCTCCATACAGCAAAGGCTTGTGATATATCAAGTACTCCTCAGAACCTAATATCTAGATTGATTCCACCGCCAAGAACACCACTCCACCAATCGAGCTCAATTAATATGCGTACACTATCCGAAAGATCAAGATGCAGTCCACCTGCAAACTGATGTATCAACTGCAAACTACTACCGCCAAGAGGCAAAATAGGACGATAAACAGCATAGACTGGAAGAAAGACGATGTTACTATCAACATAAAGGGATCCCTCTACACCCCATCCTAGTAGACCGGGACTATATCCTCCACCAATGCCAACTGCCATGGAAAACGTCCCCGGATCATGAAATAGAGAGAGTTTGATATCTCCCATCGCACCAAGGAATGAGGGCTGACCGGATGAGTCGATCATCAGACCACTTTGCAAACCTAAATCCACGCTGTCTGACAAGCCCAAGGTAAGCCGAGCCTGTGGAGTAAATATAAGCGATGAACTCTGTCCCACCGTTATACCGACGACTCCCGAGCCAAGCGATATAGCCACCTTCCCTGCTCCCACTGTGCGCGCGGTTTGGAAGATGTTAAAGTAGCATCCGCTCATCATAACAAGCACCAATAACAAGCAAACCACCGATAGTAAGCGGGCTCTTCGAAACGCAATCATTGCTCCTCCTTTATCCAGCTTCACTTCTGCCACCCTGCCACAAATTCCCCGAAAATGCAAATTCCTAGAAGTAACTGAGGTTAAAAGAACCAATGAAACACCATCCTCATTAATCATTTGTTTATTCCTGTAGGAGAAAAGGAAAACGCCAGAGATGCAAATCTCCAGTTGTCCCGTTAGTTTTGGCAGAAATAGCGACCTTGCGCTGTAATGTACAGTTGCTATTCACTATTCAAGCTTTCTTAACGGCGCTAGTAGCTTTTCCCACGCTGAGCACATTTTGAGATCAGCAGCGAAAGGACTCTACTGGCAGCTTGTCATGAGACTTCACCCGATGAAATGAGGATTTCTCTTTTTTAGCCTGTCAAACACCGCTTGTGGCCTGCTAGGAAGCTTGTACCGCAGTTCTAGAAAACCAACTGCAAGCCCAATCACACATTCCAATCCAGCTAGCTTGAGAATACTCTGAACTCGAGATGGCTCATCTGGCAGATCTAGATCAACAAAGGGATGCTTACAGAAATGACGAGACACTCTAGTCAGCCCAGGTCTAGAACCTGTTTTCGTTCAAACAGAAAAGGGCAGTTTTCGTGCAGCGCTTAGCTGCGCAAACATGCTTTACGCGCGCCGCACAGCTTGAGCCTTCTTGCCTTGGCGGTGCGCCATGGGGATCTCTTGGTACGTTCTTGGCTCAAGTAAAATCTTCCATGGGGAGATATGGATAAGGTTAGGCAAGCATTTCATGTAAGCATCAAGACGGATCCTGGTTTTTTAGTGAATTACGTTGATCTAGCTGAGTACGTTACCCAGCCAACAAAAGATTGGAACCTCTTTTGCACCAACATCAACGAAACACTTGATCCAATCTCTGATGAAACTACAATGACGATGTGGCCGCTTTATAACGCCCTTGCCGTAATAGAGCGCGCAAGATCTTATAGCCGTCCATTCCTGCAATGAATGAGGTTTAGATGTGAAAAGCAAAGTCTTATTCCCCGAGCTTGCAGATTGCACTATTTGTCCACGCCAGTGTCATGCTAACCGGACCATAGAAGAAGCAGGATTCTGCGGGAGTGGCATAGGGTTTCATATCGGCTCCATCTCTGTGCACAAGGGAGAGGAGCCTGTTTTGAGCGGGACGGAGGGTATATGCAACGTCTTCTTCACTCGGTGCAACATGCGTTGCATCTACTGCCAAAATGCGCAGATAAGTAGAAACAGGGGCCTAATCCTTGGTCAGGAGATGACCTTAGAGGAAATCGTTGAACGGGTTGAACAAATACTGAAAACCGGCGTATCGATTGTGGGATTTGTCTCCCCTTCACACGTTATTCCCCAGATGCGAGCAATAATTCAAGCTATAAAGGCAGACGGTTTCCGTCCAACTTTCGTAATGAATACCAATGCCTATGACAAAGTAGAGACTCTTTCCTCTCTGGCAGATACAATAAATGTCTATCTACCTGATCTCAAATATGCAGATCCCGCTCTGGCCTTGCGCTATTCAGCAACACCGGATTACCCGGAAGTAGCCCTAGCAGCCATCGCTGAGATGTACAAACAGAAAGGCTCACAGATCCGACTTGACGACTCTGGGTTGATTCGCTCAGGGTTAATCATTCGCCACCTTGTGCTACCAGGTCATGTTGAGAACAGCAAGAAGTGCCTTCACCTGATCTCTGAAAGATTCTCCTCTGAAGTTAACATATCTGTGATGTCGCAGTATTCCCCGACAGAGGCGGTTCGCAATCATCCGCAGTTGGGACGGTGCCTACGAGAAGACGAATACCAAGAAGTGCTTAACGAGATGGATATACTTGGCTTGTATAATGGCTGGATTCAGGAAATGGATAGTAGTTCAGTATATGTACCCGACTTCTCTCAGCTTGACCCTTTCAAAAACAGCCCTTGTTAGCCTTGAGATAGAAGAAGCATTAATGGTCTAACGCTATAGCTTGCACGAAGGACCATTTAAATGCTATGATCTAATTGTAGTCGTACTAAAACGGGGGAAAAACGAATGTCGGGACACTCCAAGTGGGCAAACACTAAGTATCGTAAGGAACGCCAAGACAAGAAGCGATCCAATATGTTCGCCAAGCTAATAAAAGAAATAACGCTGCAGGCGCGAAATGGCGATCCGGATCCAGCGAACAACCCGGGACTGGCTCAAGCAATAGAGCGGGCACGCTCTAGTAACCTACCCAAAGAGAATATTGAGCGCGCTATCAAGCGAGCAACCGGGGAGGCAGGTGGCGTATCGTATGAAGAAATTACATATGAAGGATACGCTTCAGATGGTGTTGCAGTTCTCCTGCGCGTAGTAACTGACAACAGGAATCGGGCAGCAGCGTCAATAAGGCACACCTTTAGCAAGCACGGAGGAAACCTCGCCTCAGCTGGCAGCGTCTCCTGGTTATTCGATCGTCGCGGAGTAATAAGCATCGAAGAGCTACCAGAAGGCATAGATCGAGACGATATACAGATGAATCTGATCGAACTAGGGGCTCAAGAGATCGATGATCAGGGTGACGTTATCGAGGCATACTGCGATCCAGCAGAACTGGTAACAATCAGTGAGGCAGTAAGAAATCGAGGGATTACTCCGCGCCGAGCCGAAGTCACCATGGTTCCCAAGAATACCGTGAAAGTTGAAGGGCACTCAGCAGAAAAGGTACTGAAACTAGTGGATGACCTCGACGATAACGAAGACGTACAGGAAGTATTCGCCAACTTCGATATACCCGATGAA
>JAGYNL010000139.1 GCA_018399865.1 Candidatus Bipolaricaulota bacterium
GCTGGAAGATCCTGTTCCCAGCCTATGCTTTGACACGGGTTACATATTAAGTGTACTTGGTTACCCAATAGGACCTGATCCCATGCTTTCAATGATGAGAATAATAGAAAATACATTTGCTGCCTGCCGTAAAGGAATGGTATTCTCTCACCCGGCAAGGGGCCGTAAGGAAGGCCTGAAATTCGCTACTAGCCCTGAGAAACTAGCAGAAAACTGCAGAGTAGAACTTCAAGCAGAAGTTGAGATCGACGACGATGGCAAAGACTTCACTTACCTTATGGCTTTGCGACACTGACACTAATCGGTGAGCTGTAAACACGCATTCAGTTAAAAATACCCTAAGATCAGTCGCTTCAATGATTTTTTCGTTTATGTAAATGCTATTGATAGCTTGCCTTTTTAGTACTATTGCTTTTTTCCAGGGCTAGAAGCCACTTCTTTCGCCATAGTCCCCCTCCATAACCAACAAGCCTTCCTGTTTTGCCAATTATGCGATGACATGGTATAAGGATCGTGATTCGATTTGCCCCATTAGCGCGAGCAACCGCGCGGACTGCTTTGGGACGGCTGATACGTATAGCTTGTTCCTCATATGAGATAGTCTCACCGTAAGGTATCTTCTGCAGCAAATTCCAAACCATGGTTTGAAATGCCGTCCCAACAACTACCATAGCCAGGTTGAATTTCTCTCTTTCTCCTGCGAAGTACTGATGTAGCTGTATTGCTAGCGTCCGCAAATTCTGATCATGTCCTTCAACCATTTCGGCGTCTAGAAGTTCGCCAAGCTTTTCAAGGTCCTTGTTCGTCCTTTGGCAGTCAACAAACTCCAAAAAACAGACACCGTCTTTTGTTGCTCCGCCAAGCATTGAACCAAGCGGTGTTTCAATCCTGTTTATCGTAATTACGTTCTTCATAGTAAGCTTACCCAAACAAACTTCAGTTAGCTGATTAGGTCCTTTCGCAATTTTGTTATCTAAGTGCTAGTGGCCAATAAACACTTACATATTAGCCTAAATCCAATAAGCTGAACACCCTAAAGGGCTACATCAATATTAAGGGTTCAATGGAAAATGGCGGTTCACTGCGCTGTTAGCAGTAAATGTCTTTGCCAGCAGGGTGATCATAATCTAGCCTGCCCCGGGAGGGCTTACCCCTCCCCAGCAATATACTAGGGGAAGCTTTTTGTTGTTTCTTACAGTGGCTGGTGCCACTCCTCCTCGTTACAATGACGAACCACAATAAAGCACAGCCAATAGGAGGCTTGGTTGACAACTATCGCTATACTGCTTGCCACTGGGGCAGCAATCACCTGGGGGCTAGACATTGTTCTTTCCAAGCCAGCCTTGCGCTACATGGACACTTTTTCCTATGGGGCCATCCGCCCTTTGTTTGCCCTTCTGTTCGTAATCCCAATAGGCGTGCTCACCTCTGGGTTTGAGCTTGGTTCCTGGAATCTTCTCTTTATAGCAGTCATCGCTGGAATTACTGATTCTTTCATTGGCGCAATGCTTTTCTACTACGCGGTACATCGGGTTCCTGCCAATGAGGCTTCATCCCTTGCTAACACAGCGCCTTTCTGGGGAGTCATCACATCGGTTCTTATACTAGGTGAACCAATGCATCCCGTTTTGCTGGTCTCAGCACTACTTGTAGTTACTGGCGCAGTGTTCTTGGTAAATCAGAGAAATCCTAAATCTATGCCGGGCTTCAGCTGGGCTGCATTACCGGCCTTGGGCTCAGGCATACTATGGGGATTTGTGGAGACAGTTCCCGCCAAATACTGCCTAACCAATGGCATGTCCCCGATGACATTTCAACTTACATTGATCGCCTCTTCTGGACTTGCTTGGGTGATTGCAGCGTTTGTACGTTCTCGGCGCAAGCCCCTTACTTTCAAGCGCCAAGGAGTAATGCTTGCCTTGTTAACTTCCATCCTGGGCTATGTGATTGCTTGGATCCTGTGGCTGTATGCGGTTAACCTTGTACCAGCAAGCCTTATCTCACCTGTACGAGGATCAATGACCCTGTTTACGGTCCTATTCAGTGTGTTGCTACTACGCGAGAGGCTATCAGCCAGATCGGCAATAGGAGCAATACTGGTCCTAAGCGGTGTTCTACTGGTATCAATATTTGCTCCCCATTAACGATACCCAAACCATCTATGGTCCCTTATCGTTTTGAGTGGGTAACTTGGAGTCAAGTTGGGATGGATGCTGCCAAGAATGTACCACGAAGAGCCTTGATATCGATAGCAACCCGCATAGAGCCTTCACATATGACCATTAACAACTCCTTGAAAGTATCGCGTTTCTATTGGGCGAATTAGCATGGTAGGAAATACCTAACTGCCTAATTTTCTGAGTAATTCCAGGCTGAGTTTGTTACTACCCACAGCTAGAAGATCGTCAAGCTTGCAGTTTTTGAATTACTCTAACGACCACAAGGAAATTAGCGTATAATTCGGCCATTGTTTTATTAAAGGGAGGGCAACATGTTTGACAACCACCAAGTGCTAGAAGAGGTCAACAATAAAGAGATCAAATTCGTGCAATTATGGTTCACTGATCTTCTTGGTAACCTGAAGAGCATCGAGATACCATCAGATGAGCTTGGTGTAGTTCTTCGGGAAGGACTTGGTTTTGACGGGTCATCAATTCACGGTTTTGCACGAATTGACGAAAGCGACATGCTTATCCAGCCTGACCCCTCCACCTTCATCATACTGCCTTGGGATAACGTCGCCCGGCTTATCTGTGATGTCATAGAGCCTGATGGCAGTCCGTACTTGGGTGACCCTCGCTGGGCTCTCAAGCGAGCTCTGGCCCTGGCAAAGAAAAAAGAATTCTCACTGTTTGTAGGACCAGAGATAGAGTATTTTTATTTTGAGTCCACTTCTGGGACACAACCAGTAGACGAGGGAGGCTACTTCGATCTAGTGCCCCCAGATGAAGGCTCAGCCATAAGAAGAGAGACTGTTTCTGCCCTACAATCAATAGGAATCGCCGTCGAGGCAGCCCACCATGAGGTTGCTTGCGGACAACAAGAGATCGATCTTCGCTTCCGCGACGCGCTGACAATAGCCGATAATCTGATGACTACCAGAATAGTCGTAAAGGAGATAGCCCGCAAGCGAGGAATTCACGCCACGTTTATGCCTAAGCCACTTACTACCCAGAACGGATCTGGGATGCACTTACATCAGTCTCTGATTAGAGAAGACGGAGTGAATGCCTTCTTTGATAAAAAGGATCCGCTCTACCTATCCCCTATCGCCAAGAGATACATTGCCGGATTGATGCACCACGCAAAGGAAGTAACGGGTGTGTGTGCCCAGTGGGTCAACTCGTACAAGCGGCTTGTACCAGGCTATGAAGCCCCAGTGTACATCACTTGGGCTCATCGAAATAGGAGCAATATGATACGTGTGCCAATGTACAAGCCAGGACACGAGATGGCAACCCGTATCGAGTTTCGAGCTCCAGACCCCGCATGCAATCCCTACCTAGCATTTGCTGTGCTGATAAACGCTGGGCTTGCAGGAATCAGTAATAACTACCCGCTACCTGATCCTATCGACGGTGATGTATACTCCATGGACAGCAAAACACGTAAAAGCCTAGGAATAGAATCGCTTCCCGGAAGCCTTAATGAGGCAATCGAAGTGATGGAATCAAGCAATCTGGTAAGAGAAGCGTTAGGTGACCATATCTTTGACAAGTTTATCCAGAACAAGAAGATAG
>JAGYNL010000140.1 GCA_018399865.1 Candidatus Bipolaricaulota bacterium
TTCCGATGAGCTTGACTCGGACATCAATACCCTTATGAAAAGGTACGATGCCATCGTCATGATAACTGTTACTGGAATGACTGGAAGAGGACTGCGTGTAGTTGCCAGTACAGATTCATCACTCACCGGAAAAATAGTACCCGAAGAGCAACAAGCTGATTATATCTCTTTGCGTGACGTAGCGGTATCTAGAATACAGGTGGGTTCAAACCAGTACCTGCGAGCTGATTACCCGTTGTTCATGGACTCAGAGTTAGTGGGTGTTGTTTCAGTAGATATGTCATTATCGGAGCAACAAAGCTACATCAACCGTCTTTCATGGCAATTGGGGCTAGCATCGGTGGTTGGCTTCCTGGTACTCGGCGCGCTCTTGTACCTAATCCTACAAGCGATAATAACACGCCCTATCTTCCGCCTAGCCAGAGGAGCAGAGAGGGTTTCACAGCGGGATTACAATGTAGCAGTCTCACCAGGGCCAACCCGGCCAACTGGAATACGGGTCCGTGATGAGATTAGCAAGTTCATAGATGTGTTCAACTTAATGGTGAAGGTGATCGGATCTCGCGAGCACGCTTTGCGCCGAATGGTAATCCTTGATGAGGACACCGGAGCCTATACTCCAGAATACTTCGAGCGATCACTAGAGCAAGAGATAAAGAAGGGCCAGAGGTACGGACATCCCACCTCCGTATTGATAGTCGACATAGCTGAAATCGAGGCAGTAACAGAGACCGATCAAAAGAGCTTTCTACTATCAGCAACAAACTTTCTCACTGGTAGGCTTCGCTCAGTTGACCTCCTCTCTAGGGTCAGTAAACGACGATTTGTTGCTCTTCTCCCTGAGACTCCCCCCGAAGGGGCACATGTGGCTGCAGATCGCTTGGATGATCAGATTGTCGACCTAAAGGCAGAAACGGGCCTTTCCTTTAATGTAACCATAAGAGTCATCGGTTGGAGTGGTAAGGAGACACCGCAATTGGAAGACATCTTGCAGCAGGTGCACATCTATGACAATGATAGCCGGGGCTAGCGGGAAAAATGAGGTGCAATACATCGTTTTCCTTATCTGGCTGCGTGGTCGCATTAGTTACCTGTTTGCTTGCCGGGGTAGCTGTTTTGGTAATCGGACAAGCTTCTTGTGCACAATCAGTCACCATAACCGTAATCGATATCGACGGTTTGATACCATTTCATGCATCGTTTGTGCTTTCTAATGACCTAGATCATGAGCTCAACCAGATAACCGGAAAGGCTATTCTTTCAGACAGATCAGGTAACCCAATCGAGGTTTTACCTATCAACCCATTCTCCGTTAGCTCACATGCAGCAGCCACTGTAACTGTCAGCAGCCGCTGGGAGTTTCAAGAAGTGGGCATATACGTGCTTCAAATCTCACTTGACGCCGGGCTTGATTTGCTTGTGGCTAAATCACTACCATTCAGAATTGTTCCAATCAACCTGCCACTCGCTCCCTCTACTCACCTTGAGGGTGAAGGGCTATACACAGTGCATCAGCAACCGGTGAACTGGGGAATCTCCGCGATTGAAGCCCCAAAAGCCTGGAATACAACCCATGGCAGGGAAGATGTTCTCGTTGCCGTAATAGATTCAGGTATAGATACTAACATTCCAGAACTAGCACGATCCATGTGGACAAATACAGGAGAAATACCAAACAATGGAGTAGATGATGACGGAAATGGATATGTTGATGATATCCACGGATGGGACTTCCGTGACGACGACAATGATTCACTCACCGGGTCAAAGATGCACTGGCACGGAACCTTCGTGGCATCGATTATCGCCTCCTGGCCTAATGAGAATGGAATTGTGGGCGTAGCGCCCGGTGTAAGGCTAATGGACATTCGTTTCTTGGATTCGCGAAACCTATTTTACGGATCAGATTGGAGAAAGTTTGCGGCTGCAATCGACTATGCCGTTCAAAATGGAGCGGACATAATAAACTTGAGCGTATACTCAAACAGCAAGCCCCCCAGCTACTTTGAGAGCGCTGTTAATAGAGCAGTTGAAGAAGGAGTGATCTTAGTAGGAATTGCTGGAAACGAAGGGACTTCACAGGTAAGTTATCCAGCAAGGTCACCTTCTGTCATAGCTGTGAGCGCAGTTGATCGCAGTAACCACCTTGCCTCATTCAGCAATCATGGGATAGAAGTTGACATAGCTTCTCCGGGAGACAAAATTACCTCTCTATTCCCTGGAGGAATAGTTGGAACAAGCTCAGGCACCTCATTTGCTGCGGCTTTCGTTTCTGGGACTCTTGCCTTAATACTTTCTGCTAATCCACAAATCACAGGATCAGAAGCACTATCCATTCTCAAGAAAGCCGCTGTTGACTTAGGCACTACAGGGCAAGATTGCTACTTCGGATTTGGCATGGTCAATGCTGGCTTTGCAGTATCAAGATAAAACCAGTACCACTAATCAACTGCTAAGCATACACCCATCTCCATTTATTGGGCTCTTCGTCGTTTCAAGTGGGTAACGAAAGCGGCTAATCTTAACTTACAAAAACCTTTCTCTCGCCCGCTTGCCTTGGTCACTAAAGATAATGAGCACGAAAA
>JAGYNL010000141.1 GCA_018399865.1 Candidatus Bipolaricaulota bacterium
TAATGAAAGGTAAACCAAATTGGGAGAGGCTGCATCTGAAAGGTCTGCATATAGCTCTTCTCGGCTGACCCTGCCCACACGTGGGCTCTGCTTTTCTTTTTGTTCTTCTTCTGGCTCCTCCGGGCGTGGTATTGTCCCTTCTAAGGGAACGATTAGGATTCTGAACCCTTGAGTGTGGGATAGGCGCTTGGAGATGGCATCCATAATTGCTTCTGTGCATTCAGCTTCAGCCACAATCCTAACCATAATGTCTTCATCGCTTAGGCAGCTTTGCCAGACGGCGATAGGCTGGGGGAGTTCCTTATTGGACAGCACTTCTTGCACATCTTCTGCCGCTGATTTGGGAAGCATAACTTCCAGAATTCTGAGGGCCATAGTGCCTCCTCAAACTGCCAAATTATATCTGCTTGCGGCCAAATAATTTGCCAGGCCCAGCCCTGGCGGTTACTTTTCGCTCTTATTCTCTAACTGCGTAAGTGTATGCTAGGCTCAGTTGTTGATACAAGCTTCTAGAAAAACAGGACTGAAATGTTAGCAAGAAAATAGGTGCTCTTGCCAACGGGTATCTGCAAAGCCCGTTACCCATTTTGTTGGGCATGTAGTAGATGATTGTGGGGCTACGATCATCATACTGAACGCCCAATGAGCAGGTGGATGCACACTGAAGCTGGGATGTATTGCTTTCCTGTTTGTTTCATGTGGTTTTTTAGTGTTAGTATGTTTGTTGAATCAGTTAGTCTTTGGCCATGGATTGGCAGGAAACATTGATGAGAAAAGAGCTTCTCTTGACGGTATCACTGTTACTATCTTGCTTGTGCGTACTTGGTGACGGGGTAGATGTACATCCAGAACAGGTTGGCCCCTATGAGATAAGGCAGTTGTCCGTAAATCTAGAGGATACTATGTGGGGCAGGATCTCCGAGATGCTCTTGTTCTATCCAGCTTCGGGGGGCAACTATCCACTAATCTTGTTCACACATGGATTCCTGTTGAGCGCAGATGGCTACCGCTGCTACGGAGAGCACCTTGCTTCGCATGGCTTCGTGGTCGTGGTTCCCTCTTTGGTTATGGATCTTTTGAATATGGATCACCAAGAACTGGCCACGGATCTTATGTTTGCGATCGATTACTGCATTGAGGCATCGGGAGATACTAATAGCCCTATATTCTCGCTTGTGGATGAGCGGGCTATAGGATTAGCGGGACATTCTTTGGGAGGTAAGCTGAGCTTGCTTACGGCGGTTAAGGATACGCGTGTGCGTGCCGCAGCCTTGTTAGATCCAGTTGATTCTGGGAATCCCTTAGACCCTGATCCCGACCGCTATCCAAGTGTAACACCTGAGCTTATGCCTGATATCCATATACCTCTGCTCATTGTAGGCTCTGAGCTTGGTTCTAAGGTTGCTTTCTTGACTGCTTGTGCACCAGAGGAGGAAAACTACCAGCGCTTCTTTGAGGCAGCTAACCCTCCCGCAGTTGAGGTTACCCAGCTTGGGGTTGGACATAGTCAGTATGTTAATAAGGGAAATAATCCTGCTTCTTTTGTATGCGCTACTGGAGATGTGCCCGATGCTTGGGTGCATGAGTCCACAGCCTCATATATCACTGCTTTTTTTCTTGGGGTGCTTTCGAACTGTCAGGAGGCTTCAGATTGGCTAGATTTGCGGCTGTTACTGCATGAGGAAGAAGGCAGAATCGTCGTCAGGCGCAAGTAACTGTGCGTATGGTTTCAATGCCGGCTGTTGGATCATACCTAAGGTAATGCGTCACCTTGACAGCGCCGGCTGCATATCGTAAATTCCAATTGTTATGATTTCACCACATGCTTTGCCTAGTTTTACCCGTAGACGGCCGATGGTCGGGTGAACCACTCGCGCCGTATCTCCAATTCCT
>JAGYNL010000142.1 GCA_018399865.1 Candidatus Bipolaricaulota bacterium
ATGATAGCGTTCACCAGGGATCCGCTCCGAATTAGGCAAGATAGCTTCCGCTTCGCCCAGGTTTACCCACACGTCCTTGCCTTCAAAACGATGTATTGAACCACTAATAATCTCTCCTACACGGTTAACGTACAAATCGTAGACTATATCTCGCCGTTTTCGTGTTATAGCTTGACGAATAGCTTCTTCAGCCTTCTTGGTCGCAATACGGCCGAACCTTGATAATTCAATTCTCTTACCATTAATGAATATATCACCTGAATGCTGATCGATTTCTACCTCTACCTCCTCATCAGCATCCTTGTGGTACTCCTCGCGGTAAGCAGCCGCCAATCCCTGTCGGATAGCATCATACAGGTTTTCGCGAGGAACGCCCTTTTCCTTCGCCATCTCTTCCAAGGCCTCTATAAAAGCAATATTCATTTCATCCCGAAGACTCTCGGTTCACTCTCCTTGTAAAGAAGAACAGCACTCACGGGAAAGCCATTACAATCGCATCCCCAGTGCGCTTCCATTCTTAACATGATCTTCGTATTATACGACACAGTAAGAGCCACAACCAAATAGGGGTGTGATGAACAACATCGAACTTACGGTAACCAAAGAGGAAACAGGGATGAGGCTCGACCAGTACTTGGCGAGCAAAATCGAAAACATCTCAAGAAGCGCAATCCAGAAGCTAATCCGAGACGGGGAGATCACCATAGTAGGAGAGGAAGATCTACCCAAACCATCTTATCGGCTTCACGAACACCAGACAGTCCTGTTTACAATACCCGATAAGGAAGCCTTGGCTCCAAAGAAAATCCCTCTAGATATCCTCTATGAAGACCAGTCCATAGTGGTAGTGAATAAGCCACCTGGAATGATTGTTCATCCGGGCGCCGGCAATCATGAGACCACGCTTGTGGAAGGGCTCCTAGTCGATCGAGATCTACCAATGGACGATGACGCGACCAGGCCAGGCATCGTTCATCGCCTGGACAAGGATACAAGCGGCGTTATGGTAATCGCTGAAACATATTCAGCAATGAATGCCTTAAAAGAGCAGTTTGCGCATCGCAAGGTATGTAAGCTGTATGTGGCCAAGGTGGAAGGCGTTCTCCAGGAAGAAGAAGGATTAATTGACGCCCCAATAGGAAGAGATGCGGTGAATCCGCGTTTCATGGCGATAACTCCGCGAGGCCGTAAAGCACAAACGGAGTTCCGCGTTATAGCTAGAACCAACGATTCGACGTTTCTCATGGTGCATTTGCTCACGGGACGAACTCACCAAATACGACTGCACATGCGTTACATAGGTCATTTGATCATCGGCGATACGCTTTACGGCCGTACAGATGCACGTTTGATGTTGCACGCCTGGCGCCTGGCATTCATGCACCCAGAAAGCAATAAGCAGGTATCGTTCACGGCCTCGCTCCCCTCAGAGTTTTCCATTCCAGGTGAAATATCACTTTCTGAAATAGCTAGCAAATTTCACTGCTGATGCACAATACGCATCGCACCAAGCAAATAGTCGATTCCAGCAGCGTAAGTCATACCAACAGCCACGGCAAAAAGAATCAGGCTTGGACCAACATCAATAATCAGCAAGCTCATAGCAATGAAGGTGAGAAAAGAGGCAGCCTTGCCTAGTATACGAGCACCTTGCACTTCTCCTGATGAGAAGTGAAGCAGTAATGCGCCAACCGCTAGGCCCAGCTGGGGAACGAAGAATAGAACAAGCAGAACCAATGGGATTTCTTCTATAACATACATAGAAACAGCAAGTGAATCGTAAAGAATCTTGTCAATGGCCGGATCAAGAATCTTTCCTAGCTTGCTAACTTCATTCCTGCTTCGCGCCATCACTCCATCCAGAACATCACCAGCACTGGCAATAAGGAAAAGCCCAAGAGCTATCTCCCTTAGCCCAAGCATGAATGTAGCGACTATTGGCGCAATGAAAGCCGCTCGCCCTATTGTGATTTTGTTGGCTACTGACATGACAGCCTAATCTTAATCTCTAACATACTCCGTGCACAAGCAGCTTGAAGGTGATTCCTGCCTCTCGGTATAATGCTTCACCAGACGTGCAAAGGAGAGATGAGATGAAGAAGCAGGTTATAATCATGGGAGCAGCGGGTCGAGATTTCCACAACTTCAACGTCTATTTTCGCGACAATGAAGACTACAACGTCGTTGCATTTACGGCCACCCAAATCCCAGACATAGAGGGACGCGTTTACCCTGCCCAACTTGCCGGCAAGCTCTATCCGGAAGGCATTCCAATCCAACCAGAGTCAGATCTTGAAAAGCTGATTGCGGAAAAGAATGTGGATATTGTAGTGTTTGCTTACAGCGACGTAACAAATCAATATGTCATGGAGCATTCTGCTCTTATCAACGCGGCTGGCGCTGATTTCTTATTGATGGGAACTAAGTCTACCATGGTTAAATCAAAGAAGCCGCTGATTTCAGTCACTGCTGTACGTACTGGTTCAGGGAAAAGTCAGACAACAAGGCGTGTATGTGAAATTCTAAAGAAGCGCGGCAAAAAACTTGCCGTCATTCGTCATCCAATGCCTTACGGAAACTTAGTCCAGCAGGAATGGCAACGCTATGAAACCTATGCTGATCTAGACAAGTATGATTGCACCATTGAAGAGCGAGAAGAGTACGAACCG
>JAGYNL010000143.1 GCA_018399865.1 Candidatus Bipolaricaulota bacterium
CAGGTCCTACGGACGAATAAACGAAATCCTCCCACCACCTGATCTGCTGCAAGACATCAAGGAATCGTTTCGAAAGTTCGTCGATAAAGGAATCAAGCACGCCTTTGAGGATATTTCTCCCATAGAAGGCCACGGGAACGACGGGCTATTCCTTGAGCTTGTAGATCCCTATCTAGGAGAGCCGAGGAACACTGAGAAAGAATGTAAAGATAAGGATCTTACGTATTCTAAGCCGTTGCGGGTAACCGCGCGACTTCTGCAGGAAGGAAACCTGCTGCAGGAAACAGAGCTATACATAGGCGACTTCCCTATGATGACCGATAAAGGAACGCTGATAATCAACGGATCCGAAAATGCTTTGGTCAATGAGCTCACTCGATCTCCTGGCGTTTACTTCACTCAGGAAGACGTTGACAAGTTCATGGGCCATATACTTCCTGAGTTGGGCGCATGGCTAGAGATAATACTTGACACCAAGAGGGGAATCCTTCAGGCCAACATCGATCGAAAAGGAAAGGTCCTGGCTACTGTCCTTCTTAAGGCGCTAGGTCTGGACGAGAAGCGTATACGGTCATACTACAGCTTTGAAGTGTCCCCTGTAACCGTTGAGACTCTCATGCCCCATCTGGGAAGGCGCGTTGCCTTGCCGGTGATGAAGGGTGATAAGCTCCTTCTCGCCGCGGGCGAACAGATGTTGGAGGAACATATTAAGACACTGGCTGCGGCCAATTTGAAGGCAATAAAGTTTGTTAACCCTTACATCCAAAAGACCCTCGAGGATGACCAGATAGACACTCAAGAAGACGCGCTGCGCGCCGTCTATCACCGATTGCGTCCATCTGATAGGACATCATTTGCCCAAATGGGAGAATACCTGGAAAACCTGTACTTCCACCCCGCAACATATCACCTATCTACTGTTGGACGCTTCAAGGTCAACCGTAAGCTTGGAATCCAACTACAGCAGAAGGCACTCTACGTCGCCGACATCGTTCGCACAATTAGATACCTTCTTCAGGTTCCAGCAAACCCTGCACTGCTAGATGAAAAGGACCACCTCGCTAACAAAAGGGTCAAGCTTCCCGGGGAACTGGCCGAAAACGCTCTTCGCACGGGCCTTGTACGCATGGCTCGCATCGCGCGGGACAAGCTTTCCAAATACGTCCTGGATGAAAAAGACACAATCCGCCGCATTATCTCAACCCGAACAGTGCAGGGGGCAATTAACCAGCTCTTCTATACTGGACGTTTCTCTCAGTTTTTAGAGCAGACAAATCCGCTCACTGAGATTACCCATAAGAGACGCATGAGCGCACTGGGCGGAGGGCTTACTAAGCGACGAGCTAAGATTGAGGTACGCGATGTACACCAGTCTCACTACTCGCGGATCTGCCCCATAGAGACACCGGAAGGCCAGAATATTGGCTTGATAACCTCACTAGCTTGTTATGCCAGAGTGAATGAGCATGGTTTCCTTGTTGCTCCCTATCGCAAAGTCGTAAAGGGCAAGGCAACCAATGACATAGTGTACCTGATGGCCGACGAAGAGGAGAATTACAAGATTGCCCCAGCCACCACCCCAATTGCCCAGGATGGAAAGCTGCTTGGGGAAAGGGTCGAAGTACGAACGGGCCATGAGGACGTATTTTTGGTCGCCCCAAAAGACGTGGATTACGTTGGCATATCTCCAAAGGCACTTATCGGTATCTCTGCAGCCTTGATCCCGTTTTTAGAGCATGATGACTCCAACCGAGCCCTGATGGGCGCCAACATGCAGCGCCAATCTGTTCCCCTATTGCGGCCAGAGGCTCCCTATGTAGGGACCGGCCTTGAGCTACAAGCGGCGATGGACTCGGGGATGCTTCTTATTGCCGAAGATGACGGCACGGTCATGGAAGTTGATGCTCGTCATGTAGTAATCCAAAAGGGAAAGAAGGCACACGACTATCCGCTGATGAATTTCGAGCGCTCAAACCAAGACACAGTTTTGTACCATAAGTGCGTGGTCAAAAAAGGCGACAAGGTGAAGAAAGGCGATCTGCTCGCAGATGGCCCCTCAAGTGATCATGGTGAATTAGCCCTTGGCCGTAACCTGCTGGTAGGCATCCTCCCATTTGAGGGTTACAACTACGAGGATGCAATCGTGATAAGCGAAAGGGTTATGCGTGAGGATCTCCTTGACTCCTTACATATAGAGGAATTCGAAGTGAAGGCCGAGGAAACAAAGCTTGGCCCAGAAGAGATCACAGCAGATATTCCTAACACGTCAAAGGAGGATTTGAAAAACCTGGACGAGAACGGAATAGTCCGTATAGGAACTGTTGTTAACGCTGGCGATATCTTGGTGGGAAAGATTACTCCCAAGGGTGAATCTGAACCTACTCCCGAGGAGAAGATCTTCCGTTCCATATTCGGCGAGCGTGCGCGAAACGTTAAGAACACCTCTCTGCGTATGGTCCCCGTTTCCGGCACGGCAAAGGTAATCAGGGTGAAGCGCTTCTCGCGTGAGCAGGGAGACGAGCTGGATGCGGGCGTCAATGAGCTAGTTAAGGTTTTTGTCGCCCAACGCAAGAAGATCTCCGTTGGAGATAAACTAGCTGGACGCCATGGGAATAAAGGGGTCATCTCCACCATCCGTCCAGTGGAAGACATGCCTTTCCTTCCAGACGGAACACCATTAGATGTTATTCTCAACCCCATGGGTGTACCGTCTCGTATGAACTTGGGACAGGTTCTAGAGGCTAACTTGGGTTGGCTAGCTCAACTCAAAGGGGAGCATGTATCAACGCCGGTGTTCGACGGCGCGCAGGAAGACGAAGTCTTAAACGAGCTACACAAGGTTCGAAAAAAGGTAGGTCTGGCTGACGGAGACAATTACGATGGAAAAGTCACCGTCCGTGATGGCCGCACTGGTCGACCCATTGATCGTCCCATTACAGTTGGTGTAATGTACGTGCTCAAACTTGAGCACATCGCTGATGAAAAGATTCATGCCCGTTCAACGGGGCCCTATGCTCTCATTACACAGCAACCGTTGGGTGGAAAGGCCCAATTTGGAGGTCAGCGATTAGGTGAAATGGAAGTCTGGGCCTTGGAAGCCTATGGTGCATCCGCTCTATTACAGGAGATGTTAACCGTTAAATCTGATGACACCCGCGGGCGCATTCAGCTGTATAAAGCCATCTTAAAAGGAGAGGAGTTTCCTAAAGCCGGGTTGCCAGAATCGTTCCGGGTTCTTTTACGGGAATTGCGCAGTTTGGGATTAAACCCCCTCGTTTTCGATAAGAATGACCGAGAAATCGACATCAATTAAGGAAGAACCTGCTAAACGCAGCACCGCAGATGAACCAGATGAACGTTCATCTGGATTCATCTTGTACTCTGCAGATCAAGGCAAGAGAAAATATCTTCTTCTCCGTCATCGAAACGGCGGGCATTGGGGATTTCCGAAAGGTCATATAGAGGCCGGAGAAAACGAGATTCAGGCAGCGCGAAGGGAAACTCTGGAAGAAACAGGAATTTCTGAAATAGAGCCCATACCCGGGTTTTGTGAGGTAATCAGCTATCGCTTTCACCGAGGTCGCCTCTCTATCCTTAAAGAAAACAGCTACTTCCTGGCACGGGCTGCGTACAATAAGCCCAATATTTCAAGCGAGCACACAGAGTCACAGTGGCTGACATATGATCAAGCCCAAGAGAAAATCGCATTTGATGATATGTGTGCTGTCCTTGATAAAGCTGATAAGTTCCTTAGCAAAGAATGAACAAAATGCTGGCAACTTATACAGGCGGGCTGGGCCAGGAAAGATGGATTCCCTTAAATATATCAGCCTGTTGAATATGACCGATATATTAACCTAGTATTTGGTTATCAACCCACAGGGAGGCATAAGTGATGGGCAAGTACCGATTCATCGAAAAGGCACTCGCGGACTTGCGT
>JAGYNL010000144.1 GCA_018399865.1 Candidatus Bipolaricaulota bacterium
TCACCTCCTCATAGAGAGAATCTTTTTTCACCGTCTTCTCATTTAATCCCTGTTAAGTAATATAATAGCCGTTAGAGTAGAATTTGCTATGCCAAAAACAAGAAAAATAATATGAAAAAAACATGGAAAGAGACCATGTAAGTCTCTATTGTAGAATCACTTGATGTTTTGCTGGAGGCTGATGTTCACATAATGTGCGCGGCGCGCTATACTAAAAAAGCATATGAGATTGGCAGGAGGTAGGCTATGAAATCGATGTATCGGGTATTGGGCTTAATGTTGCTGTTAGTCATTGTTGCCGCTATTGGTGGATGCGGTCCAGGGACTTTGGCAGTCATTGATGCAACCCCTGTTCAGGGGGTGGTGCCCCTTACCGTTAGCTTTGATGGCGGTAACTCAAACTCACCAAGCGGTATAGGCACATACACGTGGAGTTTTGGAACTGACGACCCGGACGTGTACACGCAGCAGGGCGAGTATACCTATGAACATGCGGGAACTTATACATTAGCCCTAAGAGTGCGAGCAGAGGACGGATCGACGGATACCACAAGCATTACAGTAACGGTTGACCCCGCGGTGTGGATCACCGATGCAAACTTAAACAGGGTTTACAAGCTCGATATGCAGGGTACAGAAATTGATTCTTTCTTGCTTCCCTACACTGAACCACACGGTATCACAGTGGGTGAAGTTGGAGGTAAGTCATGGCTTTTCGTGGCTTGTTATAACGGCGGGAACCAGCGTATACTGCGTATTGACCCTATAAGTGGGAACGTGTCGCAAAACTTCAGTGCGCCAGCTCAATCGCCGCTTAATCTTACGTATCAGGTACAAGGTAGAAAGCAGCTATGGCACGTTGATGGCCTAAATCGGAAGTTTTACCGGCTTAATCCTCCTGATCTTCAGGTGTATGACTCCTACGGGGAGAGCTATTTTAAGGCTACGTCTGGGAGTTATGTGGGAAATCTACCCTTCTTGTGGACTCCTCAGGGACTTGATTGGACTCCGGAAACTAACGCCTCTGGTCACCTGTGGTACCTGGAGGGGCAAAATCGGATGTTGTACAAGATCAAGATCGTCCCGGGCTACGATATCATGTCGGACACGCAGTTGGAAATCGTCAGCAATCCAATAAACGTTCCTATCTTTTCAGCTTCGGCGATTGACATGTATGAGGGAAAGCTCTGGGTGGTAGATGTTGATACTCATTCAATTGTGGAGTTTGATCCTGAGACTGGAGTATTAACTGGCAACAAGATCACCGGATTTCCTGGAGCGGCACCGGCTGGGCTAGAGATTCAGCGCTGATCACGGGGTTGATTTTTCCCTAAAGGTGTGGCGACAAGAGAGCCTATGTGGTAAGGTAGATTACTATGCGGCTTGGAATAATCACAAGCGGGGGAGATGCCCCCGGAATGAATGCTGCGATTCGTGCTGCCGTACGTTGCGGGACAGGCTACGGGCAGGATATGGTGGGAATCGAGCATGGTTACGGTGGATTGATTGCTGGGGATATGATCCCTTTAGATAACCGAGCGGTAGGTGGAATCATTGAGCATGGCGGTACTTTCCTGGGAAGTGGTCGATCGGAAGAATTCATGACTCCGGCTGGTCAGCAGAGAGCGCTTGACAGCGTAGAATCAGCTAATCTTGACGGTTTGATAGTTATTGGAGGTGACGGATCACTTGCTGGAGCGCGCTGGTTGCATGACAGTGGAGTGCCCAGTGTGGGGATACCGGCGTCGATAGATAATGACATCTATGGCTCAACTATGGCTATCGGCGTGGACACAGCACTTAACACGGTTGTACAGTGCTTGGATCGCTTGCGCGATACGGCGATCTCCCACAATCGTGTTTTTGTCGTGGAAGTAATGGGCCGCGAATCAGGTTACATTGCGCTCATGGGCGGCCTTGCCGGTGGAGCGGAGCTGGTTTTGGTGCCAGAGTTTCCAGTTTCTTTAGAACAGGTGTCCGAGAAAGTCCTAGCTGGAATTAAGAAAGGTAAGCATCACTCGATAATCGTTGTTGCTGAAGGGTTCAGGTCAACTGAGGGTAACCAGGATGCGGACTGTGCAAGTAGAAACATAAGCGAATTTCTGAAGCGCACCTGTAACGTAGAAATTCGTTTAAGTATTCTTGGCCACCTGCAGCGTGGGGGATCACCGAGCGCGTTTGACCGTATTTTGGGTTCTCGTTTAGGAAATGCTGCTGTAAGCATGCTAGCTGATGGGAAGTCAGGAGTGATGGTAGCGTTAAGAGGGCAAGAACTGCAGAACTTCTCGCTTTCCAATATAGATTTGGCAAGCGAGAATTTTGACCCGGATATCTACCGGTTAGCTTACGAGATAGCAAACTAGCTGCTGGCTCTCTGCGCTAGCACAATGGCTCCATATTCCACTGCCCTCTTGGCAAGGGGGGTGATGCGGACTTCAGGAGGGGCAACGTTAAGGTGTAAACACATCTCTTTGTGCATTGGCTCAACGATCTCAGGATGGTTCACCGCGATGCTCCCTCCCAGGGTGATAACAGCGGGATCGTAAGCGTTGGCAATTGCCGACAGGGCTACTCCGCCGTAGTGTATAAAGTCTGAGACTACGCTCTTGGCTATTTCATCGCTATATTCTGCGGCGCGGAAGATCATCTGTGGGGTTAAGAGTTCCAGTAGCTGCCACGTCCTTGGCTTTGGTGAGTCACCCACATCCGCCTTTTGGTTGATTAGCTCGATAAGCGGTGACTGAGAATGCAAGCCATTGTTCACAAGGCGAACGCGTGCGTTTTGAATCATCCCCCTTCCTGAGCAGTAAGCTTCTGCACATCCGTAGTTTCCGCATCCACAGCGTAGACCGTTTTCTTTTACGAGGATGTGCCCCACCTCGGCCGCATTTCCGTCCTTTCCCAATAGGAGATGTCCGCCGCTCCATACCCCTGCACCCAAGCCTGTGCTCATAGTTACGTATACAAGGTGTAGTTTTTCCTTGTTTTCTACGTCTTTCCCCACACCAAAAAAGGTCTCCCCTAAAACGGCGGTGTTGCAGTCATTCTCCAGTGAAACAGGGGCTTTGAAAGCCCGTTTGAGGGGTTGGCTGAGCGGGACGAAAAGCGGCGATGCGGGCATCCCTTTAGGTACTCTTACAGCAAAGTTTGGAGGATTTCTTATACCTCCGGACTGAAGTGGTCCCGCCGATCCAATACCTATTCCAGTGATGATGCTTATTCCGCTTCTATCCAACATTTTTTGCAACATATGCTCGATCTGCGAAGCTGGTCCGTACCATTTGACTCCGGATGTCATATCCTCTTTGCCGGAGGCTTCTTGGGGAACGAAGGCCCCGCTGGTGGTTTGAAGCGCTTCTTCGCATCGGGTGACAATCTTCCCAGTATAATCGGCAATTAGAGCTGCAACCTTGGAGCCTCCAAGGTCTATTGCGGCCAGGTAACCCTCATTATTTAGCAATAGTTCTCCCCACCTTAATGGACACTTCCTTCTGTGCCGAATGTTCTTTTGGGATATCCTTCTATACGCTAATCGTAAGACAGCTATAGCAAAAGCGCAATACCGGTTTATCATGTGACGTCCGTGATGATCCAACTGATGCAGCAGGAACAATGGTAAATGGCCAAACAAGCACTATCAAACGACGATCTCAGTAGAGCTCTTGCAACTTCTGGAGATTTGATATTTACTGGGTTGGTCAACTGTGATAAGTGTGGGAGATCTATGCCTGATAGCGTGTGATAACAAAGCTACCTAGGAACTTAAAGCGATCTTCTTTGCCAAATCGACCTTGAACTTCTCAATCAATTGAACTGGCGTTGGATCAAGCTTATTTGCCAATGCCAAGTAGTAGCTTACGTAGTCGCCGAAATATATCTGTGCTAGGATCTGCGCAATCTCGCTTTTGCCTTCGGCAATGATATTGCTGTAGGGCACTTTGTGCTCTAGGAAAAGGGATTCCATGATCTCCATTCGAGCCTTGTTCTCCTGGTGATCGCACGTATTCTTAAGAAGGATAATGTGCTGATTGGGTATGAGGTCGCTTCTAACCAGGGCAAGAATCTCATTGTGATTGAGCTCGGAGAACGCGTTCCAATAGGCTGGTTGTTTGGAATTCTCGTTGATCTGTGTCTTGAAGCGCATTGCAACCAGGTCGGTATTGCCAGCGGTGCCGTAGATTATGGGAACATGCCCGTAGAGGAGGCTGGCGAGTTTCTTGGCTGGGTTATCTTCTAGGGGAACGCTGTCTATACATTTTTCCTTGATTGTGTTAAGGGCGGAATGCAAATGGTTCCAGAGGCTCAGTTGTTGACACAGGTTGTATCTTGATAGGATAGTCAACAGGGGTAAAGCCAGGTAACCTGTTGCCGCCCTCGGCTGGTATCCAGAGGGTACTTGTAAAAAGGCAATCCCTTTGTCACGTGCTATAGATTTCATCTTACCACCGCTTGAGATGCACAGAGCTGGTAGGTTTTTTTCTATACCTTGATTGAGGCAAGAGAGCGTTTCTGCGGTGTTACCCGAATAACTGATTGCAACAAGCAAGGTATTGCGATCGACGAAACCAGGTAAGGTGTAGCTTCTGTTAACCACTATAGGAGCTTTGGCAAAGCGTTGGGCTATATCCCCAGCCATGGCTGAGCCCCCCATGCCACATACGATTACATTATCGATCTGCTGTCTAATGGCGAAGCCAAAACCCTCACCTGCACTGATCGCTTCGCTGCATTGCTTGTCAAATGAGTCTATGGTATCGATCAACCCACTTTGATCGTAGGTTTTGTCAAAAAGCTTGTCGTTTTCTATAGCCATGATAAAGACATGGTACAACCAGTGTTATGGGCACGGCAAGCCGAAAGGAAATAGGTTAGCTGGTGCAAGGGTTGACAAAAGGCCTGTAAGACAGTAATTTAGCGTTGGTTCTTAGTATACGTATCAAGAAAGCCTGAAAACATTACGAAGGCCCACGAAAAGGCCAGAAATTGGCCTTTGTGGGCGTCTTGACAGGCTTTCAATGTATTGGTATACTTTGATCTGTAGTGACTGGTCATTGAAAAGTGGATAGCGTGGTAATGAGTTCCTCGTTTACGAGGAACCTTGTCAATTTGAGTTAACAGTAAGGATCAAAAGCTAAAACTAAGAGAGTTTGATCCCAGCTCAGGATGAACGCTAGCGGTGCGCTTA
>JAGYNL010000145.1 GCA_018399865.1 Candidatus Bipolaricaulota bacterium
TTGGAACAAATCATTTGGGAAGGGCTGCTGCTGCCTCGGTAGTTTTGTTCGCGATTATTTTCATATTTACGCTGTTCCAGCTACAAATAACTCAGAAACGAGTTCACTATCAATAAAAATTTATTTGCAGTGGCCAATCGCGACCTGATACGATAGACTCTAGTTCGTGGGAGGCGATAATGAGTAGATTCATTGATAGACTTCTCGAAGGCCGGGCAGAAGCTGACGATAACCAACCTAGGCCGGGCTGGAATCCGCTAGGTTGGGTAAGCTGGGCCATACTTATAGGGATTCTAGTCATTTACTTTTTGACTGGCATATACACCGTGGGCCCTTCTGAAGTCGGTTTGGTTAAACGCTTTGGCCGGTACGTTGCAACCGTGAATCCGGGTCTTCATTTCCATCTGCCTGCTCCTATCGAAAGCGTTGTCGTCGTTAACTTGCTGGAAGTTCGCAAGGAAGAGATCGGTTTTCGCACCTTATCAGCGGCGCCTAACCCAACTTACCAAGAAGTAAAGACAGAGGCATTAATGCTTACCGGGGATGGAAACATCACACAGGTGGAGATGATTGTCCAGTATAGGGTGAAGAACCCCGAAAGATTCGCCTTTAATCTCATAGACCCGAGGTCAATTGTTAAACAGAGCGCCGAGGCTGTTCTAAGAGAACAAGTGGCGACAAAGACGCTCGATCAAACATTGACAGAACAACGTGATGTCATAGCTGCTAACACTATGGTTTCTTTACAAGAGCTGCTCGATCATTACGGTGCGGGAGTAGTGGTGAGCAATATACAGTTACAAGATGTGAAGCCGCCATCTGAAGTGGTATCTGCCTTTGATGATGTCAACAGCGCCCGGCAGGACAAGGAGAGGTTGATCAACGAAGCTGACAAGTATTCGTTTGATATTCTTCCCCGAGCTCGAGGCCGAGCAGAAGAAATCGCCAATCAAGCTGAGGCGTACAAACAAGAACGAATCAAACGAGCAGAAGGAGATGTGGCTCGGTTTCTGGAAGTCCTAAATAAATATGAGCTTGGCCAAGAAGTGACACGGACTCGCCTGTATATCGAAACCATGGAAGAAATCCTTCCAGAAATGGGAAAGATTATTATTCCAGAAGGAGACGACGGGGTTCTGAAGTTTCTTAACTTAGACCAGATATCGGATCGGGAGGTACAAGAATGAAGAAACTACTTGTTTTCGGTGCCATTATTGTTCTCCTGATCATCATATATAACCTGTTTGCCTTTACGGTAGATGAAACGCAGAAGGCAGCAGTGTTACGCTTTGGAGAGATCATTAGGGTAGTAGAGGAGTCCGGCCTGTACTTCAAGTTGCCCTTTGTAAATAACGTAGTTTACCTTGAAGACCGCATCTTGAATTACGACATTCAGCCACGCGATATCTTGACATCCGATCAGAAGCGTTTAACGATCGACAACTACGCGGTCTGGCGAGTTGGCACTCCGAAGACCTTCATCGAAGCTAATGCTGGCAGTATTGTCAATGCCCAAACACGAATCGACGACATAGTCTATTCTGATCTACGAGATATCCTTGCCAAGCACACCTTGGACGAAATCGTATCAGCTAATAGACTGGAGTACCTGCAGGAAATAACCACCCTTAGCAAAGGCAAGCTCGAGAAGTTCGGCATTGATCTAATCGATGTGCGGATCAAGCGCGCTGATCTACCGTCAGAAATAGAGCAGGCAGTGTTTAACCGGATGCGTTCACAGCGGGAGAGGATCGCTGCTCAGCTGCGAGCTGAGGGCGAAGAACAAGCTAAACAAATAACCTCTAGCGCGGACAAAGAACGCGACATTATACTTGCGGAAGCAAACAAACTAGCCGAGACAGTCAAGGGAGAGGGAGATGCAATGGCCTTGGGGATTTATGCCAACGCTTACAACCAGGATCCTGAATTCTATCGATTCTGGCGTACCTTAGAATCTTACAAGACTGCCCTTGCTGATAACACAAACATAGTGTTAACTACCAAATCCGATTACCTAGAGTTTCTGGAGACCATAACACAACCACAGCAGTAGTGCTCTTGATGTCTACATATCTTAGGCTGATATTTTGACTTCTTGGCACTCTGTAGTGCGTATGCCATGAAACTTCTATTCTCTTTCCGTGTACATTCTTAAAGATCTACACGATATAAGGGGGGTGTGTAGTATGAGACGGTCAACATTTTTTGCTATAACCATTACAGTGCTTCTGCTTTCTGCAATTTCAGCTGCGGCTGTAGCGGAAGAAATACTCTTCACTCCGGACAATTACTACGTGATTTCAATCGGTGCTGTCCAGAGCGATGTTGCCACTTTAGTTCAAACAGGGCAGGGTAAGGGCTTTACTGTCGTTATAAGCTGTGCTGACGGAATATCTGCTTACCGGGGCGATGAACCAACTCAAGAAGAAGAAGCTGATCTGATCACTGCTCAATCACTGCTCTATGCAGATGGATCACGTTTTCTACTTCGTCTTGAAAGGGATAAATTTGATTACGAAGTGCGCCCTGGACACAGCGGCCACGATCTTGTCCTGACCCCTCATGAGGATATGACTATTTCAGACCTGTTTATCTATGTTCTGACCCCGCTGCAAGAGCTTGGAATTATCGGTGACGATGTCGACATGGAATATGAAGAATTTATTCTCAACCCTGAGAAGTCGGAGGCACCGCCAGCGGGGGTTGCAATCGATTCAAAGCTTTTTAATCTGATGATTGCGCCTGATTGGCTAGCATATGCAAACTCGCAGGGATTGGAACGCATAGGATTACGGGTTACCGTTGTGGCGGAGAAAATACCGGCGGGTGTTATCTCGGAGGAGTTTGAGGAATACATTGTTAGCGAGACTGAAACCTTAGCCAAACTCCTTCTGCCGATCGAAGACCTTGTCAGATTAGCTAGCCATAGCTCAATCGATTACCTGCGTCCTCCCTATTACCCGCAGCCAGCAATACCATAAAGGAGGATAAGATGAAGCGTGTCTTAGCTATACTACTACTGGCCTGTCTAATCACTGTCCCAGTTTTTGCGCGGACTCCGCTTTCTGTGGGGATAGAACAGAGTACGCGTGACCAATGGGAGAGCATTGTCCTTTCATTTGAAGATAACACCGGAATTAAGGTTAGCTTGCACCCGTTTCCGGAGAACACCCTTGCTCAACAAGGGGTCATCGAAACAACAACCCGCGCGGGAAAGCTAAATCTGTTAATGCTTAAGGATGAATGGGCGAGGAGCCTGCAATTCTACCTTGCCAATCTTGGTGAATACGAAGACCGGCTCATGGAAGCTGGAGCAAGCATGATGTATGTCGGGAATAAGCCCTTGGGAGTAAATATACCTTTTGCCCCCGATTGGTTTATGGCTGTTATCTCCTGGCCCGATGAAAAGGATGACGCTATAC
>JAGYNL010000146.1 GCA_018399865.1 Candidatus Bipolaricaulota bacterium
CGATTTTCTTCCAAGGGATGGACGACGAAGAAACAGCTTATCTTACTGATACTATGGCCAATTCGGGGACCATTCTTGATCTATCGAAAACAAAAGGCTTTCCTGTCGACAAGCACTCCACTGGCGGAGTAGGAGACACAACATCTCTTGTCCTAATCCCCTTATTGGCTTCCTACGGGCTCACTGTAGCCAAGCTCTCAGGCAGGTCGCTTGGTCATACAGGGGGCACTATAGACAAGCTAGAATCGATACCGGGATTTCGTACTGACCTATCACGTGAGGAATTCCTTGGCTTAGTGCAAAGCACTGGTCTTGCCTTGGCAGACCATACAGAAGATATGGTTCCGGCTGACCGACTGCTGTACGAATTACGTGATGTTACCTGCACTGTAGATTCTCTTCCTCTAATTGTTTCCTCCATTATGTCTAAGAAGATCGCTGGAGGAGCACGCGGAATCGTAATAGACGTTAAAACTGGTTCAGGGGCATTTCTAAAGGAACTTGACGATTCACGTCAGCTAGCCCAGGCCCTGGTCGGGATCGGAACAAAGCTTGGCCGTAAGATTTCTGCGCTTATTACTGACATGTCACAACCCCTGGGTAGAATGGTCGGAAACGCCTTGGAAGTGCGCGAAGCGATACAAACCTTGCGCGGTGACGGTCCGCGTGACTTAGAGGATCTGTGCTGTGCACTGGGAGCTGAGCTGGTTCTTTTCGCCGGCAAAACCACAGATCACTCTAAAGCATTAGAAGACCTAAGAAGCCTCCTGCATAACGGCTCAGCACTAGAAAAGTTCAAGCAGATGTTGGCAAACCAGGGGGGAAACACCAAGGTTATTGACAACTTGGATATTCTTCCTACAGCCAAGAAAACGCTACCAATTCAAGCTTCAGGCTCAGGTTGGGTAAAAACGGTGGACGCGCTTTCCTTAGGACGAGCAGCAAGCCTGCTAGGAGCTGGTCGCTTCACCAAGGAAGACGTGATAGATCAAGCGGTAGGTATAGAAGTGGCACGCAAAATTGGAGATGCTGTAGACAAAGGCGAACCTTTAGCTATCTTACACGTAAACGATGAAGGAAACCTAGAACTGGCCAAAGACTTAGTCACAAAGGCATACACACTCAGCGACGAAGAAACTAGCACCCCCAAGCTCATTATCGAGCGCGTGGCTAATCCATAACCATTGACGCTAGCTGCCAACAGAGGTTATCAGATTGCCCTCACTTCAATACCAAAACCCCGTAGGAAGCTTCTAGAAGTCAGGCCGTAATCAAAGTGAGAACGCCTCCGGAAGAAGTTCTTTGATAGTAGTTCGCTTGAAATCCCCTTCCAGATTACCCATAAGGATCACTATATTCGGCGCATGTTCGTAGATCACCTGCCGGCATGCTCCGCACGGCTGGCAATGATCAGCATCACAGGACACCGCAAGCTTGACAAAGTCGTGATGACCTTGAGAGACAGCCGCAAATATAGCTGAGCGCTCAGCACAGATGGAAAGACCATTTACAGCATTTTCTACGTTTACTCCAGTGAATACTGTGCCGTCTGAGCAGAGCAGAGCTGCCCCAACGGCGAACTTCGAATAAGGGCAGTACGCATTCTTCCGAACATCATTTGCCATCTGCAACAGTGTTTTATCATCTATCAAAATCGAACCGCCAAGCCTATTTTACCTGAGACAATCCCGCTCTTGATGTCCCACCAACCGCTTGCTTGACTGATGGGCAGTTGGTAGGCAGCCTGCAGCACCAAACGAAGAAATGGTGGCCCAAGCTCTATCTGACCGGAAACATGAGCGGTAAAGGCATTCCAGCCGAGGCCATCTAGATGCAAAGCCTCAAGGGCTGCATCAACTTCTGTTTGATACCCGGGAGCATTCACATTAACTATGGGAAGTACATTTCCTTTGACAAAATCAACGCCAGCCCCAAGCTCAATACCGCCTATAAGAATGTCAAAATGCTTAGCCACCCTACCTGTAAGCTTGAACACCGATAAACCAACATCAGCGCTGATGTTTGCGGTATCCCCGCCACCAAGGTCAATCGTCATGTTTGGCACAAGCGGCTTGGGTATGCTGTATCCGACAGTGCTGGCGATCCCTCGCAGGATGGAATCGTTTAGCAACCCTCCTGAAAACACAGCTTTGTCAATCACTATAAATGGCAGCCCAAACTCCAGGGTACCTCCGACCAAGGGAAGTGGAAAATACTCCACAGGGAAAGAGGCTCTGATATCAGTCACTTGCCCGTCTAAGTCCTGTACTAATTGATTTATTTGCTGTGTTGGCAATCCTAGCTCAGAAAGAGCATTGCTTGCCGCTTGGGAAACCTTGTCCAAGGCCCCGGAGAGATTGACCGTTACAACTGACAAATCCAGGCCAATCCCTCCGGGAAACGCAGCAAAGGAGTAAAGGAGGATAATAACACCTAATCCTAATCCCTTCATAAGCACTTTTTTCTGACTTGGAGTTCTCAATGTCGATCCCATCCTTCCCATTCACGACGCTTCAATTCCGCTCGCTTGATCTTTCCACTTGTAGTCTTTGGAAGCTCTTTAACAAACTCGATCGCGCGTGGGTATTTGTATGGCGCAGTCACGCTCTTTACATGCTCTTGTAGTTCCACTACAAGTTCATCAGAAGGGACCTGTCCCTCAGCCAGTATTACAAACGCCTTTACAATCTCACCCCTATCGCGGTTTGGCGCGGCCACAGCCGCCGCTTCCACCACAGCTCGGTGACTGACCAATGCATCCTCTACCTCGAAGGGCCCGATGCGATAACCTGAGGTCAGTATTACATCATCAGCTCGCCCTTCGAAGAACAAGTATCCATCCTCGTCCATCCTTGCCAGGTCTCCTGTGCGGTACCATCCACCGGAGAATGCTTCACTGTCTAACTCTGGCGCCTTCCAGTAGCCATCGAAGATAGAAGGACTCTCTGGGCGAATGGCTATTTCCCCCACTTGTCCCTTGCTGATTGGCTTACCATGCTCATCAATCAGCGTGACCCCAGAACCAGGCGTTGGCTTGCCCATTGCCCCCGGCTTCACCTCAAGGCCAGGGTAATTGCACACCAGACAAACACTCTCTGTCTGTCCGTACCCATCCCGTATGGTCACCCCAAACGCCCGCTTGAACGCCTCAATTGGCTCGACATTAAGTGGTTCCCCGGCCGAGACGGCATCAGTAAGCACAAGTTTGTATCGGCCCATATCAGGAAGTTGCGCAAACAAACGGTACTCGGTTGGGGTCGCACACAGCTTAGTTACCTTGTAGCGCTCCATAAGCTCAAGATAGCGATTGCTATCGAACTTGCCGTTGTACATTAACTGCGACGCCCCGCTGGTAAGCGCAACTCCCACAGGGCTCCAGTACCATTTTGCCCAGCCGGGCGCGGTTGTAGCCCAGATCATGTCATCCTGAGAAGCTTCCCACCAGTAGCGCCCCGTAACTTGGTTATGCACGTACATCCACCTATGCTTATGCACTACAGGTTTAGCATTTCCCGTCGTTCCAGAGGTGAAATTGATGGTCATCGGATCGTCTACGGAAAGAGGAACCTTCGGCTCATCCGCGGTGTTCTCAGCGATTATTTCGTCAAGAGTAACCCAGCCATCTCGCGAACCACCAATCAAAATCATGGTTGACAACGGTGACTCTTCTTGCGCCTGTTCAACTTCCTCAGCCGTCGATTCATCAGCCACGATGACTGTTCCCCCGCTGATCTGGGACCGGTAGGCGATCTCCTTTGCTTTGAGCATCTCAGAGCAGGGCACCGCGACTCCCCCAGCAGCAAAGGTCCCCAATTGGACCATGTGTGCCTCGGGAAGCCGGGGAAGCACATGCAGTACCGGATCACCTTTTTTGACACCGAGCTTCTTCAATCCAGCGCCAAAGCGTCTGGCTTTATCAACCAGTTGCGAGAAAGTAACCTCACGTTTGTTCCCCTGAGCATCTTCCCAGAACACCGCAACCTTGTCCGGCATCTTGGCAGCATGTGCCTCCACCACGTCAACAATGTTAAAATCTGAGGGGATATTCCACCTAAACTCCCGCATCTCTTTCTCGTATTGCTCAGCTGTGTAAGGCATTTGTTGCATCACCTTTTTTGATTTTGAATTGCCCTGGTGAAGCTTATAGCATATTAATAGTGTGATTGGCAAATAAAGGAGAAAAATGAAAGCTAGCGTTGTTTTATCGCCCGTTGCAGCAAAGCGTCTCATAGCAAAAGGAGTAAAAACAATCCCAGTGGTGAAGAAGGCACTGACAAAACATACCCTGATCATTGCTTTGGGCACTACTAATGCCGTGGTAGCAGAAGAACTACTTGGAAAGGAAATTGATAAACAAGCATTCGCTGCCGGGTTTATCGATGACCGATTCAATGTCAACAAGCGCTTAGGCGAAATTGATGAACTAATAATTCGTAAAGGAAAACAGGTTAAGCTAGACCAGCAAGAGCTCCTCAATTCTCTTACTGCAGGAGATGTTCTTATAAAAGGAGGAAACGCTATTGACCCATGGGGCCATGTGGGAGTTCTTGTGTCCTCACGTCAAGCAGGGACTGTTGGCCGCTATTACTCGATAGCCCTGGCTCGCGGAGTAGAGATAGTGATCCCGATCAGCCTACAGAAAGCGATTCATTCCTCAATTGAAGATCTGGCAAGGCAAATGGGAACAGACAGGATCGACCTGTGTATGGGGCATATGTGTGGAATGCATCCGATCACCGGACGCGTGGTAACCGAAATTGATGCCCTGGAAGAGCTATTTGGGGTCCAAGTAACCCAGATCGCCGCCGGAGGAGTTGGCAGCGGGGCCGGAAGTGTGTCTCTGCTTATTGAAGGACAAGAGGAGTCCGTGCGAGGCGCTTTCGAGTTAATAACAACCTTGTCTTATGAAAAAGAAGTTTTTCTCCAAGGTCAGGCATGACAGATTCCTACCGCACCATAAAAGGAAGCTCTCAGGCAAAGATAGTCCGGAAAAAGTCACGTTTTATCTCCATATGTCATCATGTTTCATCAACCGAGGAGGTTACTTCTTTGCTGGAGAGCTCAAGGCGAGAGTACCATGACGCGTCCCACCGATGCTACGCCTATCGCTTGACCTCAACTGGCACGCCAATCGAATACAGCTCAGATGCCGGCGAGCCAGGTGGATCAGCGGGATTGCCTATCCTACAGCAGATAAGAAAATATAACCTCTTCGATGTGTTGGTCATCGTGGTGCGCTATTTTGGGGGTACCAAGTTGGGAATCAGAGGACTTATTGAAGCTTACGGCGATGCCGCGGCAGAAGCCCTCGCAACAGCAAAAATAGCGTTTGTAAAACAGGTGGTTAAACTATGGGTGAGCTTTCCGCCGGAAATCAGCTCCCATGTATTCAGCCTAATACACCGTCATGAAGCGCAACTGGAAGAGACTGATTACGACAAGGAAGGACATGTCATTGTTTTAATTCCAGCAAGCTCAGTAGGCAGCTTCACAGCACAGTTGACTGAAGCTACGGGCGCGCGTGCCCATTGGGAGGAAAGAAATGATTGATGCGATAACTGGCAGACTGATACGCCTTGGGGAAGATCACGTCGTAGTAGAAACAGCGGGAATTGCCTACCGCGTATTCTGCCCCACAAGCGCCATCCTCAACTACCACCTTGGACAAGAGGAAGTAATCTACACACACTTAGTTGTGCGAGATGACAGTGTATCATTATTTGGCTTTCCATCGCTCGAAGAAAGGGAGATATTCCGACGCCTCCTGCCAGTAGGACAAGTAGGGCCTCGCTTAGCGCTACAAATTGTTGCCCTGTTCTCGCCAGATGAGTTTATACTGACTATTTCGGCAGGTGACGTGGAGAAATTGACCCAAGTAAAGGGTATAGGTAGAAAGACGGCACAGAGAATACTTGTAGAGCTAAGAGACAAGATAACACCGGATCTCGCAGCCGGTCCATCAATCCCTCTATCAAAAAAAGAACAGGACGCGATGCGTGCACTTACAGGAAAATCACTGGGCTTCTCAGCATCAGAAGCAAGAAGAGCTTTAGAACACCTGCGTGGCGAGGATCTACCTTTGGCCGAGCTAGTGCGGCGCGCATTGGAGGTGATCAATTCCTCGTAATGCGCATCCTAGGAATCGATTACGGGACAAAGCGATTTGGGCTCTCCATCAGCGATAAAGAGGAGATATTAGCTAGTCCACTCGCCGTGCGACCACGCACTTATCTTGCCCAAGATATATCCTTCCTCGCCAAGATCGCCCATGACAATGAAGTGGAAAAGATCGTCATCGGACTGCCCTTGAACATGGACGGTTCACAAGGGAAAATGGTAACAGTGGTACAAAAGTTTGCTTCCAACTTGCGGCAACGTTGCGATGTCCCGGTCGTTCTGTTCGACGAACGTATGACCACGAATGAGGCTGAGCGAGTACTTGTACAAGCAGACCTTTCCCGCAAGAAAAGAAGAAACCTACGTGACAGTGTGGCAGCAGTTCTAATCTTGCAGGGCTACCTAAATTATCAGCATTCCGCGATCGATCACTATAAAGAAGATACCTTAAATAATCAATAGTGGTGCTTAGTGTGTTTATCTTTTCTTTCTATAACGCAGGTACCAAACGACATAGCAAGCGATTATTAGCACAACCCCGCCAGCCGTATAAATGGTTATTTTGCGAAGATTGCTTGTTATCAATTCCTGATTATCTCCAATGACGTATCCTACCAGAGAAAGTATGCTTGCCCATATTCCAGCCCCAAGTGCAGTGAATAGCACAAATCTTTTTATGGACATCCTAGCTAACCCTGCAGGAAGCGATATATACTGACGCAAGCCAGGGATCAATCGA
>JAGYNL010000147.1 GCA_018399865.1 Candidatus Bipolaricaulota bacterium
AACTACGGCCTTCAACTCATCAAGCGTTGCCATCAGTTTCCTCCTTTGTTGTGGGGCTCGGGCATATGTACACTTTGCCTAGCTACAAATCCCTCCTGTTTCATGCAGCAGTCTTGTCTGTGTAGCTTGAGCTAAGCCGCAAACTTTATTGTCGCAAGCTTCTCCTCAGCCTTTTTCACGATTACATCAAGTTTCTTGCTCAATTCTGTAGAAAGTGCTTCAGGTGTGTAGGTCTCCAGAATGCGAATCGTCTCCTCGGTTATTCTCTCACGATAGGTCTTGCTACCGTTCTTGAGCCAGGTATCCGGATTATCTCGGGTCATATACTTTGGCTGCCAGAGTTCTTGCTTGAAGTGCTTCAGTGTGTGTTTCACGGCCAGGAAATTCCCAGCTGGGCCAACCTGGCGTATGACGTCTTGGGCTAGCATTTCGTCTGTCATCTCGAAACCACGCAGCATACGTTTAACATAACTGATAATTTCGTCACACATAACGATGGATGCTGGATTACCTAGAAGCCCTTGCCCAAGATAGGCCACATCGTGAATAAGGTTTGCTCCATCCAGCGATGCCATAAGTGTCCCAATTGCATGCTCCATGGCTGCTTGTTCATCCAAGACTTGAGCGTCGCTGCCGACGGTTGACCACATAGGCAGTCCATAGTAGTGATAAAGGTCAGCGAATGCGGAGTTGGTCAGCCGCAAATCAGGGGCTCCGTAAGAGAAAGCTGCTGTTCTCATGTCAAGAGGGACAGCCAAAAGGCCAGTGATAATTGGAGCTCCCTTCGCCTTTAGCTGATGGAGGACGATGCCGCTAAGCGCTTCAGCATTGGCTTGGACAATGCTCCCTGCCAGTGTTACGGGCGCACTTGCCCCAAGCATGTCGGCCGGAGTATAACATATAGGAATCCCTTTCTCTGCGCACAGGAACAGCTTACGTACAGCGCCGTAGGAGTGTGTTAGAGGAGGAGTAGGCTCGGAGTAGTGAATCAGGAAAGGCTTCTCCCTAAGCGATTGCTCGCCTCCGGCGACTGCTGCGGCCATCTCGATAATGAACGCTAAGTCCTCTTTTCCTGCAGCAGTGAAGAAGATCGGTTTGGTGGAGTTCTGCATCAGTGCCCTAGCACACTCTACGTACATCGTATTTGTAGGCACGTCGCTAGGGAGGGCAAACGATGCGATGAAGTCTATCTCTGGCCTGCTGTCAGCGACCCTGGCTGCATTGATGACATCGTTAAGCACGGATCGCCTTGTCTGGTCTGTATAGAGATCGTATGTGTTGATGAGGTCAGTTCCTAAGCCAAAGTGGAAATTACGCCCCTCAAGGTGCATTGCAGGCTGGCCTTTGCGGTTATAGATGGTAATGCGGGAAGGGGCGCTGCCTATCGCCTCTTCTACCAACCAATTGGGTATCCTTACCAGATTGTCATCCTTCACTTGGCAACCTGCGTCCTTCAGAAGCTTCACCGCTTCATCATGGTGCACGCGCACGCCAGGGTTTTCCAAGAGGCTCAAACTAGCTCGATGGATCTCCTTTATTTGGTCCTCTGTCAGTAGCCTGCAGTTTGGCACGCACTGGCTGTTGAATCCGCTTTTCATACTACGTTCCCTCCAAGAAAACAGATCATTGTGACTATAATGATGGTTAACTAAAGGACAACTACGATAGGGCTTAGCAACAAAGACAAGTAATATCTGTGTCCTAGCAAACCATGTAGCATTTGGAAATATCCCTTATCAAGGCTTAGAATGATAGTTCTTAGCTTCGACTACAATCACGTCGAGCTCCTTCAATACGTGGCTATCCAATGGTGGAACCTGGTGTTCATCCAGGATCTGGCTTGCCCGCTGCCGCGCGGCCTGAACAATGTCCTTGCTTCCCTGTTCTGTCCATTGGTCCCAACCTTGCCTATTGCTAAGTTTTGGAAAATACTGCTCTCCTTTTCGGGTGTATTGAACAGTGTGGGGCTGAGCGAGAAAGTTGCCTTTTGGTCCTACTTTGTCTATGAGATCAAGAGCTATTGTTGATTGGCTTATTTCAAAGCCTTTCAGCACCTTGAAGATCATACCCAGGATTTCATCATCTATAACCAGCTGTTCCAGGCTAGCTGCAAGCACTGACTCTAGGCTGCCTGCTCCGGATATCCAATTTGCACCGGCAAGGGCAGGCAATAGGGCATTTTGAGCCTTCTCATAACCTGTTTGTTGGTCCATGATTTTCGAATCGGAGCATAAACCGTAAGCATCTACAGGAATGCCATATAGCTGAGCAAGCTGTGTTTCGCAAGCTGATACCATGCCTACTTCGGTGCCCCAAGCGGCAACGCCTGTGCGCATATCCATCACCGAGAGGCGGGGGCCGAAAATAACAGGGGTGCCAGGATTGATCAGTTGAGCAACGGTTAGGCCAGCTATCAGTTCCGCATTTTGCTGCACTAGTGCTCCTGCAAATGTCACCGGTGCCGTGCCTCCTGCCATAGGTGCCGGTAGGATCGCTATAGGTATCTGCAGCTTCGCAGCGGCAAGCAGCGCACCGCATAGATCAGAATCATATTCCAGGGGGCTAATTGGCGAGAGGGACATCTTGAACATGGGATGATCCCTAAGCTCCCTCTCCCCACCGGCGACTACCGCAAGCAGCTTATGGATGAATTTCACCTCGTCTTCGGACGCCACAGTGGAGCCGATCACTTTCTCAGTGTTTCTAAGAGCGCAGTTGACGATCTCTACCTCGGCTACCTGCGCCTTGACATCGGTTGGGAATACCAAGGGAACCACTGTGTGGATGTTTTCCAAAGCGTCCGACAATCTTAGTGATGCCTCAAGATCCTTTAGCAGAGCTGGCCTTCGTTTGCCGGTTAACGAATCGTGGAAGAACGGAAGCCCGCCAGCAGTGTGCGTGTGGACTACACTGCCCTTGAGAGTAAGATTGTAGTCCTTTTTTCTAGCATGGAATGTCAGCTCATTGGGAGCCTGCTCAATAGCTTGCTCAACTAGATCAGAAGGCATTTTCACGGCATTGGTTTTTTTGTCGATAGTAGCCCCGTGTTGTTGAAGGACCTCATGGATACGGGGATCATCCATTATGACGCCCGTGCTATCTAGAAGATTCAAGGTTGACTGGTGCAACGTTTGTACTTGCTTGTCCGTAAGTAACTTGAGATAGCCGCCGCGAGCATTATTTAGGTACATAATATATAACCTCTTTCCTTATTGCACAGCGCACCTAGCAGACTAAGCACTTGTATAGCTGTCTCTATTACATGTGATTTAATCATGCCTCTCCGCATGGAGCATACGGACTACTAACAAAACAAGAGACCACCATACAAGTAAGTCACGCCAGGGCTTAGACTAGTTTGTTGTTTGTTTAACAAAAATTCAGTATAGCAACTTGCTGAAGGAAATGCAACAAGAAAGCGATGAAAGAAAATTTTGCATCTACTATTGCAGCTGTAGACTGCAGCTGTAGACGATTCACCAACCTGCTTTGGTTATGCATTATGGAAGGAAGTATTCAGAACGTGGGGCGTATATGCGAGAGTTGAAGGGCGCCTGAGCCGATGGGTATCAGCCAAACTCTGTATAAAAAGGAGGTTTCAAGCGAAACATTTCATGACACAGAACAGCACCAATACAGTGCATGCTACCATAGCTTGTTCCGCGTACTTAACAACAGGCATTGAAATAGGTCGGCTGTTGGAATAATTTTGGTTATCTATTTCCAGCCTAGGGCATTCGCCAAGCGTATTCTGTATTTGATACCATTAACGCGTAAGGGATGGGGGATTGAAACGGGTTATTATTGCGATTTAGTTATGAATAATGCACGTACTGGCGCTGCATAAGTTCGCTATAACTTCGGCCACTGGCCGACGGTCTTCACAGCAGCTTTGTCACCGAAGAAACTACGGAAAATGAGGAAATAGTAGAGCTCCTCTTTGCTACGGATGAAGGGATATTTCTCTTTGGCTGTTGCGTACTCGTCATCATCAATCTCTTTCTGGAAATACTTGGAAAGGATTTTGGCTGATCCAGAACCCTGTGAGAATTCTGCCTTAGTTCTATTAATAATTGATTTGGGGAGTTCTGATTCGTAAGCTTTGCGAAGGATCCACTTCTCTATTTTGTCTCCTTCTGCATTTCTGTGTAGCTTCACATCAGTAGGCAGATGTAATCCATAATCGAGCAATTCTGCGGATACAAGTGGAGCAACTACTCTTACTGAATGGCATTGGTTCATCCGATCTAGACGCAGTGCAGCGTTGTTGTGTAAGTATGATAGACACTTGATTTGCTCGGTTGGTATTTGCGATAGTGGCAGGCCCTTGAGATAAGAATAGCCGCAGAATATCTCATCGCCTCCCTCGCCAGAAAGAAGAACCTCATATCCTTCCTCATGTGCGTGACGTGAGATCAGGTAGTTACTTACTGCGCTTCGCACGAGTGAGGGATCGAATGACTCCAGATAATAGACTACATCAGGCAGGGCATCCACAATCTGCTCGATGGATACCAGAAGCTCCTGATGATCGGTGTTAAGATGGGTAGCCGCGATACGGGCGCTTTTGATATCGTCGCTTTCTCCTACCCCGATAGCAAAGGTCTTCAGACGGGCGTCTGAACCGCGAAGACGGCGGATGGCCTTTGTTGCTAAAAGGGAGATGACGCTGCTGTCCATGCCCCCGCTCAACAGGCTAGCGGTTGGTACTGAGAAATCAACCCTGTAGGAGAAACTGCGATCGACGATCTCCCTTAAGTCAGACACAGTCTTCTCCAGGCTATCAGTGACTTGTTCCTTTGGAACGCCCAGCGTGGCGTACTGTCTGAACTGTCCGGTCTCATCAATGTAGTGGCCGGGGGGGAATTCGTTAATATCTTCAGTGACTGACTGCAGGGCTTTCAACTCGGATGCCAGATAAAGAGTTCCGTTTTTGTAGCCATAAAACATGGTTTTGATCCCGAGTAGATCACGTGCGGCTAACATGCGTTTACCGTCAAACACAACAAATGCAAATACCGCATCCCTAAGTTGGTCAAACATGGATAGTCCATACTTGTGATAAAGGTGCAAGACAAGCCTTTCTTCTAGAAACGAACCTTTCTCGATGCCCTGTTGTTGGGCAAGCGGAATGCTATTGCCAATTTGACCGTCCCAGGCGATAACACTTCCGGCAGCATCTTTAATTGGGACTTGCATCTCGGCGCGCGCGTTTGGAGCATCGGCGTGCAGGTAGTTCTGTCCGATAATCGTCAGCCCATCTGCATGTAAGCCATGGAGGTAAGGCCCGCGGTGCTCGATGCGCTCCATCATTCGCAAAATAGCTTGTTCATCGGAATGTTCACACCCGACTGCAAAACCGCTCATGAAACAACTCCTTATCTATGGATCAGTGTTGTAGCAGAGCTGCATACAAGGGGACTTCTAGTTAAGTGATATGCTTGTCTCTGAAGGTCGATTGCTATATTATACCGAATAAATCAGGTATTCTCAAACGCGTCATGACCTGTAGGCAATGTCGACAGGGCCAGCCTATGGCAGAAAGTATATTTTTATACTATAGTACAAGTCCTTATTAGCTTCTTACGGTGACTCTCGAGGATGACTGCGATGGTGCGTCTTTTCAAGTCTTCTCTGTTTGGTCCGCATCCCCCTGATTCTAACCTTGTAGGCTACCTTTCTTGCGAAGAGCGAAAAACTTGTATATAGTACTATGTAGGCATGATTAGGCCAGATGGGCCACCCAGCCTTGCTGGGTGGCTTGTTCTTTTAGGGGGTAGTGATGTGGCAGAAGGCGTTTGTTGTATCCGCATACTTCGCGATACTTGTTATCGTAGGATTATTTGCTCGTAGGCGTGCAAGAAGTACGGCTGAGGATTACTTTGTTGCTTCGAGGAGCTTGCCAACAATGGTTCTGTTTCTCACCATGGCAGCAACTAATTTCAGTGCTTTTACTGTGTTTGGTTTCTCAGGAGAAGGCTGGCGCAGTGGTTACTCATTCTATGCCATTATGGCGTTTGGAACAGGCCTGATGGCTTTATCTTTTGAGTACATAGGAAGGCCAGTATGGCGA
>JAGYNL010000148.1 GCA_018399865.1 Candidatus Bipolaricaulota bacterium
CTTCTCCACAAAGACACCCTTGACAGTTGCACTTGGAAGTTGAACCCAAGAGATGTCCTGAGGATCCAGCCGGTGTTTATCGGTAGCGGCCCTTCGGATCCAGACGCTACTGGAACCGCATTCAATACGCTAATGAACCACGCCCATGATATTTGGAACCGCTGCGGGAGTGTTCGCTGCATCAAGTTTGCTGTTAACGATCCAATCTATGTGAATAACAGCGCTTATCGCGTACTCGACAACTCCTCTGAGGCAGCTAATCTAAGAGGAGAGGTCAACGTGACCAACGCTGTTGAGGTTTTCGTTGTCGACCGAGTGTCCACAAGCGTTGCCTGCTTGTGGGGAGGCGGGGCATGCTTCTCCTCGGGAACAGCTTCGGCAAAGATTATGAGCTGCGATCAGCAGATGGCCGTGCCATGCCCCTGCCCAAGTGCCTGCACAGGATTCTGTCCCTGCGGAGCCTGTCTATGTGGAGCAATCAGTCACTGTCACCTTGCCCACGAGCTGGGTCACGCACTGAACCTCGCGCATCCACCCGGGCCAAGCGGAGGCCTTGCCGCCACTACAGTCAACTCGAACATGGAGCCCAGTGGCTTTTGCTGCGACAATCCCGATATGCAAAGCGCTAAGAACTGCCGCAATGCTAGTAACCCTCTCTTATCCGTGCTTCTTAGTATCTGTGATGGCAGCCCTGACATCAATGACTAAGTAGTCATAGGCTGAAAGATTAATCACGGGGCTCCATGTAGGTAGAGCCCCGTTGCTCAGTTAGATACTGCCTATCTACCGCTTCAATGGCGCCCTTGATACTCCCCAAACACCTACGGGTCCTAGAATGGATGCTGTAGTAACGTGATACCTGGGACTACAGCGATCGTCTCGCCATTTTTACGTGTGAGGAGACTTCTTTCTATGCTGTCAGGACACTCCATAAACTGGCGAAGTGCTCCCCGTGTGTGATTGATGCGTTGCTCTCGCAACACCTTTCCCTCCTTGTCTTGCACTAACGCCCATGTGTAGTGCTTGTGTGAGTCAAAAGCGATATACTCCCGCTGTGCGCCTCCTTGCGGCGTGTGCCACGGTTTTCCTACCGACAGCTTACCACGCCGTCGCCACGGAGGCGCGCTTTCATAACATCACATACCCCATTTTCTGTCCTTAATCAAGCAGATCTCTCGTGCTATTCTCTTGTTTGGTCATCTCTGGTACACTACGTACATGGCTCGCATAGCTCGGGTCGTTGTGCCCGGTACACCGCACCACGTCACGCAACGCGGAGTAAGACGGATGGATGTATTCTTTTCCGATGATGACCGGCGTGCCTATATCAGATTCCTTTCGGAGCAGGGCAAACGGTTCGGTCTGCGCTATCTTGCCTGGTGTCTAATGACAAACCACGTACATCTCATCGTCATACCGGAGACGCAAACAAGTCTGGCAAAAGGCATCGGCGAGGCCCACAAACGATACACGCGTATGATCGACTTCCGTGAAGGCTGGCGCAGCTACCTTTTCCAGGGACGCTTTTTCTGGTGCCCACTTGAAGAATCCTATGCAATTGCTGCAATTCGCTACGTTCTTCGCAATCCTGTTCGTGCCAAGATCGTCACGCAGGCTTGGTCATACCGTTGGTCAAATGCCGTGTGGCTTGTGGGTGACAAAGAAGACGACCCGCTCGTGAAAGGATCTTCATTATTCCAGGAGGTTGATAACTGGCGGGACCTTCTTTCTGTTGACCCTGATGAATCAAATAACATTCGGCTTAACACGACGACTGGTAGACCAATAGGGGATAGAACTTTCGTGGAGAGTGTGGAACAGTTGACTGGACGCACTCTTCGCGTGCACGAGGCTGGCCGCAGGCCGGATAAATAAGGTATGTGTCCCCGGAATAATGAAGCTACAGGAAGCAGGCTTGCTATCATATCGATGCCGCTTGTTGAGAGAAGCGTCCTGATAGTTCTTGTTGGATTAGTAACGATCTGGTTTACTCTCTTTGCGTTAGATCTTGCCCGGGGCACGCCAGCCGTGCAGGCCCTAAACCAGGCTGGGCAAGGATTCGTCGACTACATTACGAACCTTATACACGGAGATCTTGGCAAGACATCGTCCGGAGGGCCAACCTCTCTTAGAAGACCTGTTTCCTGTGTACTGGCCGAAACCCTTCCTCGGAGCATAGGGCTTCTGGGTATCACGATGGGTGTCTCTATGTTGGTCGGAATCTTTGTCGGCATTCTAGCAGCAACATCTGCCGGTCGGTTTGGCTCTTCTGTTATACTTGTCTTGTCTACCCTTGGAGTCTCAATACCCAGTTTCTTTCTTGCTCTGCTTTTTCAGATGCTGGTTGTCAAGATAACGCGAACGTTCGGGTACTCAATTCTGCCAACGGGCGGGTTCGGATGGGATGGACATTTCGTTCTTCCAGCAATGGTTCTTGCAGCTCGTCCTCTAGCTCAGATCGCCAGGATAACCTACCTCAAAACCCGGGAGACCATGGACCAAAACTTCGTTAGGACAGCCCTCTCCAAGGGCTTGAACATCGGAGCTCTTCTAAGGCGGCACATAGCACGGAACATTGCTATCCCTGTTCTTACAACAGCAGCTGTGTCCCTGCGGTTTGCCCTGGGAGGCCTGCCTATTGTTGAAGCTTACTTTGGCTGGCCGGGAGCAGGACTTAAGCTTCTGCGGGCTATCTCGAATCAGGATGATAATCTTACGGTGGCACTCCTTCTTTCTCTGGCCTTGTTCTTCATCATAATACAACTCTTCCTAGAAGCTTCATACCGCCTTTTTGATCCGCGCGTAGGCGAGATAGCTCACATGCGTAACGAGCAGCGCCCATCAATCCGAGGCGCGGCAGCAGCAATGACGGATATCTTTTCATCCCTCATGGAGCACACAATGGGCTGGCTTCGATACGTAGGGCAGTCAATTCGTAGATATCATCCAGCATGGCCGACTTTCCAGCTGCCTTCTCATCGCTATAAGCAGGGCTTACGGCACTTGCTTAAGAGGCTAAACATCCCTCTTCTTGTTGGAGGTTCGCTGTGCCTTGGTTTACTTGTGGTTATTTTTTTCGGATCACGCCTAGCGCCACATGATCCTTACCGTCTTGTAGGGCTTGAGAAGGTTGATGGAACGTGGATGGCTCCTCCTTTTGAGCCGAGCAGGCGCTTTCCTTGGGGAACAGATGCCCTTGGGCGTGGCCTGTTAAGCCTTATTCTTACCGGCGCTCAACAAACTCTATTCTTAGCATCCGTAGCAGTCGCGTTCCGGATGCTTATTGGAACTGTACTAGGCATAGTGGCTGGATGGTGGCGGGGGTCACTCTTGGATCGAGCGATCACGGGGCTTGCCCAGACGATCAAGCCATTCCCAATTGTGCTTTTAACCATGCTGATCATACTTGCCGTTGGCATCCGCCAGGGTGTATTGCCCTTTGTTGTAGGTCTATGTGCCGTCGGCTGGGGTGAGCTGGAACAGTTCATCCGCGCTGAGGTTATGGCTCTTCGCTCACGCCCCTTCGTGGAAAGCACGAAGGCCATGGGAGCAACAAGCCCACATATACTAGCTTTTCACATCTTCCCTCATCTGGCTCCATCCCTCATGGCGCTCCTGGCAATGGAGTTTGCAGGTGTCTTGATACTGCTTGCTGAGCTCGGTTTTCTGGGCATATTCCTCGGTGGCGGAGCATATATGGAGATGGAGATGTTCAAACCTCCGCTTCACTATTCCGATGTCCCAGAGTGGGGATCGCTTCTCGCCAATTTTCGTCAGGCGGCTCAGTCTAAGCCTTGGCTAGGGATCTATCCATCACTTGCCATATTCGTCTCTGCTCTAGGCTTCCAGCTTATGGGCGAGGGTATCCGGCTGGAGATCGAACGTGGTCACATCTTCCTGAAGCGAATTCTCAATCGGTATACCCTTACGATAGGGGCTATCGCCGCGCTGATTCTGTATCTTCTCTCAGGTAATCTCGGATCAGGTGCTCTTTATAGGCAGTATGCCAACCAATTCGATGTCGATGCAGCAATGTCTCATGTATCCTTTTTGACGCAGGCAGAGCTGGGAGGTCGAGAGGTTGGCACACCAGGCGCTGAGGCTAGCGCAGACTGGATTGCGGATACTTTCGACGGTCTTGGCCTGCAAGCGATTGGTCAAGACAATAGCTATTTCCTGGAGACATATGGCGGGGTAGAGCGCCTAACCGGGATTCCTGTTCTGGAGCTAAGTGATGAAGGTCCGCCTCTCCAATATACAGAGGATTTTGCAGAATACGTCGACCAGTTCCGCTGCCTTGGCGAGGTAGAAGGCCGGATTCGATTTGTCTCATTCGGGGAGTCTCCGTCTTGGGGCAGAATGGATGTCAGCAGCTTTAGAAATTTCGATCTATCCCAGGATGTGATTATGGTTCTATCGCCCGAGGAAGCTGAGTTACTGTCACTAAGGGAGTGTGCGGGTGTCCTCGTGGTGGCAAATGATCCTGATATGATAAGGAGAAGCTCAATCCTTTCTCCTGAAAGTAGGGTGGGAATAAGCCTTAGCTCCGTATCAGCATCCGAAGACCGCCCCTCGTTCTGGATATCAGAAGAGATAGCCGAACGCATACTTGCAGGATCAGATTTCACCCTGGACCAACTCCGCAAGCGCGTTCCCGAGATCGATGCACGTGATCCTCTAACGTTTGTTCTTCCATCCTCTGCTCATATGAAAGCCACAGGAAAGATAGAGCAGGATCTGGAGATTAGGCACGTGATAGGCTGGATTCCCGGGCTCAAAGGGAACCCGCGCGATCAGATGGACGACAAGGTGATAGCGATCCTGGCTCAGTACGATACCGCTCCTTCCCGCCCTGGATCCGGGGCAAGTCAGGGGGCAAATAACAACGCTAGCGGTATCGCCGTGCTGCTTGAGGTGTGCCGTCTCTTGACTCAGACAGAGTATTGGCCCAATAGAAGTTTCCTGGTCGTCGCAAGAAGCGTCACCGGGTGGAACGGCGGAGAACTGCGCGTTGAGCCAGACGCACAGTGGTTCCTAGATCGATCATCCCTTCCAGCTCAGTTCTTCGATATTGAAGCTGTATTGCGCTTGCGCGGGCTTGGGACAGGCACATCATCCAGTTTGGCCGTTGAGACCTCAGGTGGTATGCGCCTGTCTAACCTCCTGCGATCCTCCGCATCTAGTATGGGCGAACGTATGGCTGTGGTAGAAACACCGACTGATCTAAGCACCCTCTTTTCAGGTAAGTCCATCATGGAAAACGCAGATGCAGCACCGGAAGCAATACTATCTTGCCAGGGATGGCAAGAAGCAACACAGCCATCAGACCCGTTTGCAGCAGTTACCCCAGAAAATTTGGGCAGAGCAGGCAGAGTTGCTTCTTTCGCCGCGATGATCCTAGGCCGCGAAGCAAGATACTGAACTTCGGGTCTGCATCAAGACAAGACAGCCCCGATCCGTTGAGCCAAGCAACCTCTTGAGCAATGAGGAGCCTTGTCTGCTTAGAGCTTCAAAGTATATAGTTTCAGAGCACAAGAAGATTGCAAGGGCAGTATGCATTTCTAAAGCCAGCAGTACTTGAAGAACACCAAAGGAGACCAAATAACAAAGCCGAATATTATGGGAATTCTCAGATCAAGCCTATCGGAGTTGTTCAGACAGCAAGCGATATACACAAGATGGACATTGTAGGCGTCCGGCACCGCTTCGCAACGATCAGGTCCTCAATTGATAACTGCATGGAAGGCAGGAGCTACAAGCGATAGACATAAGCGACATCTCTTCCGAAAATGCATCTCTGCCAAGCCACAGTCAAGGTAACAGCAATCGGAGCTGCGCCCATTTGTGCCTTCATAGAAGTCCCGACAGCAAGAAGACTATATGGAGTGTTCACCCGCAAGGTTGCCAAAGGCTATAAGAAGGTCTAGGATCACATTGAACAGTGGATCGATATGTCTGTTCTCAAATAGGAGAGGAGCTTTGATTCTTCGGCGATATTATGAGTGCTTTGCTCGCATGGATGTTCCTGAGTGACTGCAGGATACATGCATCCCGTCAATGGAGAAACTGATTAGTGGTGCACGAATGGTAGTCAGCAAAATCGTTTCCGGTCTTCGAAATGCCGTTCGGACTGGGATCTTAGGAGAGGCGGGTTCCTCTTTAAGCAATAATCCGCAGGTCCATGGGGATGATAGATCCTTCGTGGAGAGCGTGGAACCGTTAACTGGACGAACTCTTCCGCTTGCACAAGGCTGAGCGGAAATCAGAGAAATAGGGTATGTGTCCCCCGATTTAACTATAGCTTGTAGCCTATTGTGCGCAGGAAGGTCTTTCGTTTTTCGACATCGACCTCGGTTTCGATACCTTTCGGTGAGTAGCCATCGATGACGCCAAGGATTCCACTCCCCTGGTCGCTTTGGGCAACAATCACCTGCACCGGATTTGCTGTAGCACAGTAGATGCGGCAGACCTCCGGTACTTCTTTGATTCGGTTTAGTATGTTTACCGGAAAGGCTCCATCTAGGAAGATGACAAATATGTGCCCAGCACCAATTTCCTGAGCATTGGCAACCGCTAGCTGTGTGAGATCATCGTCTGTACCAGAACGACGAACTAAACAGGGCCCGGAGGCTTCGTTAAACGCTAGTCCAAACTTAATGCCTGGAACAGATGTGACCAAGGCTTCGTGAAGGTCCTCCACGGACTTGATGAAATGCGTCTGGCCAATAATCAGGTTTAGCTCTTTTGGGTTCTGGATTTGGACAAGTTTAAGTTCCATATACTTCCTCCTTATGCAAGCCGACTCATCAAACCACAAAAGCAGATGCCCATTAAAATCCCCCGACTGCCTTAATTATCTGTTCAGCGCTTAGGTCTATTTCGGTCTCGCTTCCGGTATCCATCTGTTTTATTCTTCCTTTCTTGGTTGCAGCTTCATCATCCCCAAGAACTAGTAGGTAGCGAGCACGAAGTGTGTTTGCCTGTGCCATCTGTTTTCGCAGGCTTCGTCCTCGGTAGTCAAGATCAACCGACAGACCCTCACTACGAAGATCTTTTGACAACTTGAGAGCAAGCATTTTACCCACCTCTCCCAGGGTAGCGAAAAATAGGTCAAGTCGCTTATCTAGGGCTTGCTGCTGGCGCTCTTCTAGCACCAGGATCAGCCGCTCCATTCCACCAGCGAAGCCGACCGCGGGTGTATCCGGACCTCCGATCATCTTTACAAGGTCATCGTATCTTCCTCCTCCAAGCAGGGCATCCTGTGCTCCTAAATCCTTGGAGACAAGCTCGAACACCGTCCGTGTGTAGTAATCTAACCCTCTTACTAAGTGTGGATCGACTTGGTAATCTAGATCAAGTTGGTCAAGTAGCTTCTTGACCTCTTCGAAGTGTTTGGCGCAATCATCGCATAAGTACTCGGCACTTCCCGGGGCATCAACGATATAGGGCTGGCAACTGCTGTTTTTGCAGTCAAGTATTCTAAGAGGATTGTCCTGATAGCGGCGCTGACAATCATCGCACATGGAATTTATGTGGGGAGCAAAGTACTCGCGCAGTGCGTCTTTATACCTTATGTGGTCTTCCCCACAGCCAATGCTATTTAGCCGCAATGACAATCCGCCAAGGCCTAAGTTGTGCATCAGGCTCCAGGCAAAGCTGATTACCTCTACATCCAATGCAGGATCAAGGGAACCGATGGCTTCCACGCCATACTGGTGAAACTGGCGGCTGCGCCCTTTTTGCGGCTTTTCATAACGAAACATCGGTCCAATGTAGTAAAGCTTCTGAAATGGATCCTGGGTCGCCATTCCATGCTCCACATAGGAGCGAACAACGGAGGCTGTTGCTTCCGGG
>JAGYNL010000149.1 GCA_018399865.1 Candidatus Bipolaricaulota bacterium
TGAAGCCAGCATCTCTTGCACTTGCTCACTAAGTCTTTCTAGAAGTGAATCCTCTTTCTGTCCGAAGTTTATTGTTTTTCTATCAATGAATGTGGGGGGCACATACACAGAGTGGCGAAAGTTCTTTGCTGTGTGAGGATGGGTTAGGTATATGGTGGGTCCCTCACCCTTTATGCTGGCTCGAGCTACGTCATCTACAACAGAGAGCGCCAGGTTCTCTTCGTTTACATCTAGTGGGCGCCACATGTGACGAGCCCGGGAAATCATCTCAGCGGTCAGAACCAAGAAGCGGGCATCATAGAGGGATCCGTATGCCAGAAAACCAACATCATGTGCCAATGTAACACCTGACTGAAGCGCAAAGATGATTGACTGAAAAGCCTCTTCCCCAGCTTGTGCATCAACCGTATGTGCATCGGTGCAGCCTGCTCCCGCCCATGATGGGAGGTCGTAGAAACGTCCCATGTCAGCATAAGCTGCGCTTGATGTAGCGCACTCTGGTGAACCATAACTAACTATTGCTGTCCGCATATCTGTGCCCCACGTGTTGGAACCAAATACGAAGCCCGCTCCTGCGTGCTTCATCTGTAAGAGGACCAATCCGGCCAGAGATTCAGCTATACCTTGTGCCATACCACCTTCCATGGTGATTGGGCCTCCTCCACCGAGATTGGAAGCTGCAACAGCCATTGTAGGTATACCTTTTTCGCCACAAAACCAGATACGGTCAACAATGTTTGCTTCGAACTTAAGCGGCGATTCAGGTTCTATGTAAGCGATGAAGAAGGGCTTGGATTTGAAGTTCTCTTCTCCGCCTGCGACAAGAGTGGCCATTCGGTGTGGGATCTGGAGGTCACTTAAACAGGTCGAAGTTGCTACAATGGGCTTTGTGGAGTGTATTAGCATTTCTCTGAATACCGTGCCATATAATTTACTCGCCTCAACATCCTGAGGAAGCCCCATGGACATGACAAAATTGAAGGAGGGCAGTTGTTCCACTATCCTTACATTGTCTATTACGTCCTGCAAAATCGCCCGTCGCATTTTGCCTGACTTATGGTCACGCACGTATAGGGAATCGGAGCCGGGCCCGAAGTAGGTGTTATTGATTGCCATGTCGAGTGCTCTTTTCCCAGTTTGATCATAGACTGGTATATTGGAGGGAGCTTTGGAAATAGCATCTTCTACCATACCTGTGGGCAGTAGCATCCTACCGTCTTTGTCCTCTGTGGCTTTTGCTCGTTTTAGAAGATCACGGGCTTCTGGATGAGGAAGATGGATCCCGGTGGTTGAGAGTATTCTTAAAGCGGCCTTGTGTAGTTGTTCAGCTTGGTTTTTGGTTAGGTATGTTGCCGGTGGAAAGTCTTTCACTTGTCCTCCTTTTGAAATATTGTGAGCACGCCAGTCTAATCTTATGGCTTGGGCCTTTGTTATTTGTGTCAGGTATGCTGTATTCGGTTGCCATTCGGCAATCTATTTTATTACAATGAGCTATATAATCGCTATCAACCCCTACCCCTTTGTTGAACCTTATTAGGAAAGCGGTTTCCTTTAGGTTACTTTCTGACCACTCTCTGTAATACTCTTTGAGCAGAGTGGAATCCTTGGTCTCATTGCCGTTTAGAGGCTGCGCCACAGAATCACGAGGGATAATTGCACATCTATTTTTGCTAGCTTTGCAGCCACCATCGGATAAGTCCTTGCGGAAACGGTGAGTGTCAATTTGAACTCCAGCTTGTCCCAGCACTCTCAAGGCTGCTTGATGAATCTGGAAGTATTGCTTTTCAGAAAGAATCAGATACATACTGCCATTTACCTGCATGTCTTCCGATTTTCTCCTTCTTAGAAAGAAAAATTTCTATTGAGCTAATTATGTAATTGTCCCTACCGGATTCTACAGACCTAGTTCAAATTGTGCAACAAGTTTGTCTTTCTGTCTTTGGATAATTTTCGGTCAGAAACGTAACGGAGATTGGTAGGAATATTAATCATAAATCGTAATACATTGAGAATTCGTATGGATGAGGTCGACGGCGCAATTGCTGTTCTTCTTGGCTTTTTGTCTCTATCCAATGCTGTATCTGATCCTCATCAAACACGTTGCCCTTGGTCAGGTAATCATGATCTTGTTGTAGAGCTTGTAGGGCCTCACCTAGGGTTGCTGGTGCTTGTTCAATCTTCTCTAACTGTTTGGCTGATAGTTGGTAGAGGTCCTGGCTGTATGGTCCAAAACCTAACTTGCTCGCGTTGAGGTTGCGCTTAATCCCATCTATTCCAGCCATTAACATACCAGCAAAGGCGAAGTATGGATTGCATGTAGCATCTACAGTACGGAGCTCTATTCTACGTTGTGCCGCTGTGGCATATCCTGGGATACGGATGGCGGCAGAACGGTTCCCTTCCCCAAAGGCTAATGAAACCGGTGCCTCGTAACCAGGCACAAGGCGGCAATAGGAGTTCGTTGAGGGGTTTGTCAATCCGAATAAGCTGCGGCCGTGTGTTAGAATCCCACCTACGTAACATAACCCAAGCTCAGACAATCCTCCGTCTTGCTCGAATAAACTCATTCCTTTGCTTGCTAAGTATTGGTGAACATGCATGCCGTTACCATTATGGCCGAATATCGGCTTTGGCAGGAAAGTAGCGCTTAGCTCATGCTCTGATGAAACGTTACGTACAAGGTTCTTGACTATCAGGGTAGCGTCGGCCATCTTCAAGGCTCTATCGAATCCTAGCTCAATCTCCACTTGGCCCAGAGGGCCGACTTCATGGTGATGGTACTTGACAGGAATATCTTTTTTCTCCAGTTGTCGGCAGATGTCGTTACGAAGGGCGAATAGCTGATCCTCGGGGGGGGAAATATGATAGTAAGATAGCTCTGCGTTCCTGTTCAAGGGGGTAAGCGTGTAGTAGGATTCAACATCTCCACTGCTGTATTCCGACTGAGCAAATACATAGAATTCGAATTCTGGGCTCATCATTGCAGATTCTGAAATACCCTCAGAGGTGAGGTATTGCTCAGCTTTCCTCATAACTCTTCGAGGATCTCCACTAAAGGGGCCTTTACCACCTGCTAGATAGATATCGCCAATGATCGATAGGACCTTCTCATTGTTATAGCAATCAACCCCAGCTGTATCGAGGTCAGGATTAAGTAGCATATCACTGCCTTCTACGCTTGCATAGCCAAAGTTTGAGCCGTCAAAAGCAACCCCATTTTCAAGCAGTTGAGGTAAGAAACGACTAGCTGGTATCGTAATATGCCTCCACCGTCCAATCATATCGACAATCTTGAAATCGATAAATTCTATTCTCTCCTGAGCTATGAGTTTCTTCAGTGACTCGTATGTGACCATTCTTTGCCTCCTTAATCCGTCAGCCAAAATCTAATGTTGCTTACAAACGTTGTTTGCTACCGTAGCTTCCGAGTCTCGCGTAACTAGTAGCTAACTTCAACGAATCGCCTTTTCAGCAGGATCTACCAGGCCAGTTTCGGTTGGCCTGTGCGTTCTAAATTTCTTTTCTTGAGCAGCTCTTATGTTTGGAAACAAAAGTTTCATTATGGCATATTATTGTAGCGTTTCTTGCGAAAGATACCTTGTATCAGAACAAATGTCAAGCCTCTATCATGTGTAGAAACTTGTGTAGGACTTTCGAAAATTCCCCGGGATGCTTTGTTTGTTTAGCTTGTTGCTTTAAGCGTAGCGTTTTTTGCTATTGACCAAATGGAAATTTTAAACTTGGGATGTTGATGTCGGATGAGCCTTGTAAAAGGGTATTGTATTTTGGGGTTGTGGAAAATGCATCGAATTCGCAATTTGGTGATTAGGTTTAGACAAGGCTTCATACCAGTATTCCTATGTCAAGGATTTCCTGGTTGATTCTAGTGCAGACGGGTATTGTGACCTACTGAACAAGGGCTTAATTGCTCAGCCAACATACATATTAACGTATACTGATGCGCAGCTTATCTGCGGTGAGCAAACCTGCCTTATTAAGGGTTTCTGCCAGGTTGAACACGGGAAATAATTGTCTGCAAAACAGAAGATGACAGGCGAAATGATATAAGAAAAGTGGCATGCCTTGGCAAATTGGCTATTGAGATGTAGAATTGCGTTATGACAGCAAGAGAGAAAGATGTACTGGCATTGATTAAATCTACACCTCTTTCAGGCAAGAAAAAGCAAGTTGCAAAGTATATTGTAGATAACCATGTTGAGGTGGCTTTTCTTACCGCGGCAGAGCTTGCCCGTCGGTCTGCTGTTAGTGAGCCAACAGTAATCAGGCTTGCACTTGCTCTTGGCTACTCAGGCTTCCCGGAAATGCGGATTGCCTTACAGGATAAAGTGCAGAGCAAGTTGACCACTTTAAGTCGCCTTCAAAAAGGCAGTAGGCAAGCTCAGGCAAGCACAAATCCAGCTGTTAAATCCCTCATTACAGATATGAAGAACCTAGAAAACACATTACACGATCTGGATGTGCGAACATTGAACCGGGTTGTAAAGCGGATTGTACAAGCTGATAAGGTAATCATTGTTGGATACAAAATGTCGAGTTGTCTTGCGGAATTCTTGCAGATGGCTCTGAAGAAATCTGTTGACAATACAGTTGCAGTGACAATGAGTACAGGGCAGTTTCAAGAGGAATTGGTCTTTGCAACTGAAAGCTCGCTAGTAATTGCTATCTCCTTCCCTCGCTATACCGCCGCTATAGTTAGAGACTTTGCAATGGCGAAAAAAAATGGAATAAGAACCGTTGCCATCACTGACTCAGAGCTTTCTCCCTTAGTTGACTACGCTAATGATTACCTATTAGCTCGTTGTGATTTTGTTTCGTATATTGACTCGTTTGCTGCAGCAGTATCATTGCTATACGCTATCTCAACAGCAGTTAGCATCAAGACAGAGGCTACAACAGTTACTCGTCTAGAAAAACTGGAAGATATGTGGAAAGGTAACGAACTATTCTTCCAGGATTCTTCTTGAGTGATTTCTATATAGGCTAGTATATACACCATTGCTGATAGCTTTGCCCCGTCACCAGAAGAACTGGGTGCGCTTTTGACCTGGTCCTTAGGCTAATCGTTGTTTGGCGTCTAGTCTGATCATAAATGCGGTAGGGATCTATGGACTATTGCATTGAGCCTAGAGATGCATCTAAAGAGAATATCTATGAATTGGTAGCTGATTGTGAACAAGAGAGATCCCAGATGTATAACCACAACAGATCGCTAAGAGGTTTTGCTGTTATGAAGCTTTTCAAGAATCTTTTACGGCAAGGGAAGCCGTATATCAAAACGACGGCGAATCTTACGATCAACATCCTGGGGAATTAGCGGGGTGCGCTCTTTGGCTAAGATCTCGCGGGCAATCTGTCGAGCCCCTTCCCGTACGTCCTCTGCGTCTCCGTTTCTAGCCTGCATATGCTTTCTAGTTAGCCTAGTGGGAACATAAAATTCATCACTGCGAGCATACTTGACTGTGTGTTTCTGGGTGAGAAAGCTCCCCCCTGGTCCAACTTCCCTAATGATGTCTAGAGCTAATGTATCAGCATTTACCTTGATGCCTTGAAGAACCCGCATAGCCATGCCATTGATGTCGTCATCGATAACAAACTGCTCATATGCGACGGTCATTAACGAATCAAGGATACCAGCAGCGTGATGGATGTAGTCACCACCCGATAATGATACTTGAAGGATGTTCTGCGCTTTTTCGTAGCCTGCTTGAATGTCGGGGAGCTTCGCATCAGCTGCGCCAGCGTCTGCATAGATAGGAACGTTTATATGTTTGGCAAGCAAAACAGCAGCAGCGTTCAGCATCCCCGCTTCCACTGCTCCCCCTAAGAAACCCATATTCCACATGTCAGCAATACCTGGTACGATGCCGTATAGAACTCGTGCTCCCGGGAGGATCATCTGTGAGAGGGCTATGATGAACAGTTGTTCGGCGTGAGCAAGGCTTAGCAAGCCAGCCAAGGTAGCAGGAGCTGACAATCCGGTTACAGGGGCGCAGGATAGTGCAATGGGCATCCCGTTTTTAATTGCTTCCTCAGCTATCCTGGTCGAGTGAGGATCAAGCTCAAGAGGGCTGTTAATACAGGATGCAACAAAGGAGATGAATGGCCGCATTCTTAAGACCTCTTTACTGCCAGCTATCATGCCAGCCATGGTTATTACATCCTTAACAGCTTGGGGGTTAGTAGCGGACTCTTGGATGTTCTTTGTTGTCCCCGACAGTGCAGCATAGAAGCTATTAATGGTGCTAATTTCTGTGGGGATATCATTGCAGACCACTGGGCATTGGTAAAAATGGACATTGGCTAGATGTTCTACGAGCCAAGCAAGATCATATTGATCGTGCAGAGCGGAGGGACGCAGTTGTTCTGATTCCAGATCTATGACTCTTACACTGGCGCCTCCAGTTCCAAGATGAACGTGCTTATCGCCAACCCACATATCTTTATCGCGCGTTCTTCCGGCCATCAGGAATTGAGAGGGAGCAAGTGATACCAGATCACCTACAAGGGAGGCGGGTAGACGAACTACTTGGCTGCTTCGATCCACCGAGGCGCCGACACGCCGAAATAGGTTTAAGTAGCGCTCGTCCTTGACCGATATACCAATTTCCTCAAGGATCTGCAGGGAGGTTGAGTGAATCTTCTCAATGTTTTTTGTGCTGATGAGGTGTAACTTCCGTCCTTGCAAGCCTTTTGGCGGCATTCACTCTCCCTCTTCAGTGCAGGATCAATCACGCTTTCCGCACCACTTGCCATTATCAGTCTGCAAGCGATCAGGATTATAGAGGCAGCATGCCGTGTTCACAAGGCTTGTTTCGGAAATATTAAAGACAGTTATCACCTAATTAGGATTGTAATAAGTCCCATTTTTGAGCAGGAAAGGCGGCCAATATCCTTATCAATTGTATCAGGAGACATTGAATGCCAATCGGTAAAGGGTTTCGATTTGGCTCTCGTCAGCCTTTCTTGGATTAGTATTGGCATTGACATTCTCTGCTGCCCTTTGTGACATTATTGAAAGGTCGCTTTCGTATATGTTGATCAGTTCTTTGCTAAAGCCATATTCCTTATCCATGTCAGCAAGGGCCTTTTGGAAGGGTTTCCCCATGAGGGAATCTAAGGCTACATGTTTTTCTGATGGTATTTTAGGTAGATTAAAAGAAAAAACAGGTCCTAACAATTTCGCATTAGTGAGGCCATGTGGGCTGTCATAGAAGCCGCTTATTTGGTGTGACATGGCATGAATCAATCCCAGGCCGACTTGTTGCATTGCTGCACCGGCCAGCGTGCTTGCTATGGCCATCCCTTCTCGGGCCTTTAGATCGTTTCCCTGTTCAAAAACCCGATCTAGGTTCTCAAACACCAATTTGAGGGCTTCGAGGGCCAATAGGTCAGAAAGTCTGTTAGATGAAATAGATACATAGGCTTCTAAGGCGTGGGTTAGAGCATCAAGCCCCGTCCATAGAGTGAGCTTCGGTGGTAGGGTTAGGGTGAGCTCTGGATCCACTATTGCCATATGCGGAGCCATCCTGGGGTCACCTATGGAGAACTTCTCTCTTGTGTAAGCGTCTGATATTACTGCCCAGTAATTTACTTCACTTCCTGTACCAGATGTAGTAGGGATACAAATAACGGGGACTGAGCGTTGGTTCATATTTTTCTTCTGTTGAAGCACACGGATATCCTGTGTGTGGTGGCTAAGGCAAATCCCAACGGCTTTGGCGAGATCAATGGCACTACCTCCGCCAAAGCCAATCAGACAATCAGGCCCAAACGATTCCAATGCACGCATGGCTTTTGCAGTCAGTTGTGCTGTTGGATTATTCTGTGCTTTGCTATATACAAGGGCCATGGATCCATTATCTTGAAGGATCCTGGTTACTCGATCAGTCAAGTTAAGGTCCACTAGTTGTTGAGTTGTAATCAAAGCAACCCGTCTAAAGCCTGAATGTTCTATCTCTTCTCCTAAGGTGGCAAGGCTACCACAACCAAAGGTGAGTTTAGTAGGCAAGCTAAATGCAAGGTTACGTGTAAGCATTATGGGGTCTTTAAAAAGAAGATAAGGGCCGGCAAGAATGCCGGCCCGATTTCAGTTTCGTTCTTTTCTCAGATTTAGTCTATTAGTCCCTTTTCTTGGAGCCACTCTTCGGCAGCATCCTCGGGCTCCATCAGATCCACGTCAACTTTGGCGTTAAGCGCTGCCATAGCAGAACGTGCCTCGTTTGGATCCTCTGGGAACGCGGCAATGAGTTCGTTTAATACATCTGCAAGGCCTGGATTTGCTTCCAGTGTCTCTTCTCGGACGATAGGAGCAAGGTCATACGGGGGCCAGAAGTTCTTGTCGTCCTCTAATACGAGCCAGCCATACTTGACTACGGCAGCATCGGTTCCGAAGACCATGCAAGCGACACTCTTGCCTGTGTTGAGGTACTCAAAGGTTAACCCCGGCAGAACAGTAGTTATTTGATCCGGTTGGAAGACGAAGTCGTAATGAAGCTGCAGCCCCAGAATCCCGTCTGGGCGTGCGTAGAATTCGAAGTCGCTGGCAAAAGGAACCTTACCGTCTCTCGCGTTTACATACTCAGCGAAGTCAGACATAGTATAAACGTCATTTTCTTCAGCGAAGGACTTCTCAACCGCGATAGCGTACGTGTTGTTGCACCAGATCGGGTCTAACCAGATAAGCCCGATCATCTCGTCAGAGGCGCTAGATTTTGCATACATTACCTCTGGTGATTCGCCCTTGAATTCGTGACCCGTGTAGGTTAACCACTGTGTACCGGTATAATCCATACATAGATCCAGGTCACCTGTTTCCAAAGCTTCACGCATAACCGTACTAGACATACCCGTCTTTAGTTGGGCGTCGAACCCACGATCCTCAAGCAGGATAGCCATCAAATTTCCTACAATGAACTGCTCAGTGAAATTTTTCGTTCCGATGGTTATAGGAGCCGCAAAAACAACCCCCGCAATACCAATTACCAACAACAACGCGATTGCAAGTTTCAAGCTTTTCATTCCTTTTCCTCCTTTTGATTTTTGTTTTCTTGTGGCGCTCTATAGTAGCGGTTCTATCACCTCCTACTATTTATTTCTAAAAATGTCAAAATTGCAAAGCCGATAAAGCAAATTGAGGGAGGTTACAGCTGTTGCCACTGGGCCTGTTTCATCACCTTGAGCCCACGTGGAGTCATCCAATCCTCAACGTTTCCGAGGAGCGCGTCAAGGAAAATTGCCAAGGCTGCGGTTGGCGCCGCCCCTTGAATTACTATTTCTATTACCCGTACAGCAAGGCCAGACATTATTATTGCTCCCAATCCGCCTGCACCGATCATTCCAGCAACCGCTGCCGTGCCCACATTGACTACGGTAGAAGTCCTGATGCCAGCCATGATCACTGGTCGTGCCAATGGGAGCTCTATCTTACTTGTGACTTCCCATTTTGACATTCCCATCCCTTGGGCTGCTTCCTTGACTGCAGGATCGACTGAGCGAATACCGGCGTAGGTATTGCGAACCACAGGGAGTGTCGCGTAGACAAATAGGGCTACAACTGCTGCTGTGTATCCCATTCCTAGAAATGCTGCAGCAATTCCGATGAATGCAAGTGTGGGTACGGTTTGTCCAACATTAGCGATGCCTATAAGCACAGGTGAGACAAACCGAAATGCCCTTCGAGTGGACAGAAAACCTATAGGGATACCAACTATAATCGCTAACAGCTCAGCTACCGCCACTATCTGCAAATGCCTAATGGTCGCTTTGAAGATCTTCATTGCAGGGGTCATCTTGAAAATCCCAACTGAGCCCAGGCTAGTCATCCAGGCTGTTATTCCAATCAAGACTAATAACAGAATACTAAGCATCCAATACTTTTTCACGCATCTTCCTCTACATCATTATTATTATTTCTAGTCTGCTCGCCCAGCACCTCGCGAATACTTTGGAATGAAAGGACACCGATCATCTTCTGGTCATCGTCCAAGACCGCCAAAGTTCCAATCGCGCTATTTAGCATCATAGACAGAGCTTCGTTCAATGGCGTATCGGGAATAGCTGTTACTGTGGGAGGCAGCATTACATCCCTTATCGATTTTCCTTCTTGCAAATCCTCTGCTGTAACCCAGCCCAGAAAGCGTCCGTTATCTTCGGTCAACATGGACCACAGTAATTTCTGGCTCTCCATCCGAGCCTTGATCTGCACTGGGTCTTCTCCTACCGTTACCGTTAAGGGCGGTGTTTGCATGACATCTTTTGCTCTGAGGAGGCGAAGCCCTTTCAATACCCTATCAGCTCCGATGAAGTTCCTCACAAATTCATCCTTAGGAGAGCCTAGTAAGGTCGCCGGGTCGGCATATTGCACAAGTTCTCCTTGGCGCATTAAGGCTATCTTGTCTCCCATCTTTATTGCCTCGTTAATGTCATGGGTTACAAAAGCTATGGTTTTCTTGATCTTTGCTTGAATCTTCAAGAATTCATCCTGGAGCTTGCTACGGGTAATAGGATCAATTGCACCAAATGGCTCGTCCATCAGTAGGATTGGAGGATCAGCGCCAAGGCACCTGGCTACCCCTATTCTTTGCTGTTGGCCTCCAGAGAGCTCACTTGGATAGCGGTCCAAGTATATCTCTGGATCCATCCCCACCAGC
>JAGYNL010000150.1 GCA_018399865.1 Candidatus Bipolaricaulota bacterium
TAGCCCGCCTATTCGGGCGACCTCTTGTAGTAAGGCTTGTGGGCCCAAAGATTACAGAACGCTATCTTGGTGCGCTGTCTTCTAGAACACGGATCGCGCTTGTTTTGATGTTTCTTTTGCCTTTCTTCCCCGATGATGTGCTTAGCTTTGTGGCAGGTTTAACTGCCATCTCCTGGTCGTTCTTCGTGCTCATCTCAGTATGCACACGTCCATTGGGACTTATGTTCAGCTCTTTGGTGGGCGCGGGAATGGTGCAAGTACCGATGTGGGGATGGGTGTTGATTGCGCTTGGCACTGCTTTTTTTGCATGGGTATCTATCAAGTGGGGGCCTGCTATCGAGCAACGCCTTTATGACCGGATTACAAAAGATAAGCAGTAAATGTTGATAATAGGAATACTTGCGGTCTGCGATTGTATTTTGGGATCGCTTTGTAGACAGATAGAGTCGTTCTACATTCCGGTGACATAATACTAAATTAAGTCTGCAAATTCGCGCAGTTACTGTCCCCGCAAAATTGTGAACCGATACCGTCTGGTGTCGCTTTTCTTGGAGGGTTCAGCTGTTGATTTGGCAGTCAAGGGCGAACGTGAGTCTGATTTTAAGCTAACTAAGCTCCTGCATTACGGTAGATGATGCAGCCGCTCAGATCATAACAAGTAGCTGACAACGTAGCCTCGAACGACCGCTTCAGCGGCCAAGGGTCAACTTGTGCGGTAACACGTAAGTTGCCGTGCCGCGATAAGGCGTTCTCACTTTCTGCTTGTCAGCTTAGAGCATCCTTAGCAAGTTTGCACAGGGATGAACGGTGCCACTATTCTTCTATGTGTAGGAGCTAGTGATTAAGCATCGATATGGTGAATATCAAATACAGGTGAATGATGCCAATCAACAATGCGGATGTGGCGAAGATCTTAAACAAGGTTGCTGACTTACTGGAGATTGAGGAAGCTAACCAGTTTCGGGTTCGTGCCTATCGAAACGCGGCCATGACAGTGCAGCAAAATCCCCAAGACGTCGCCGATATGGTGAAAACAGGCGAGGAGTTAACAAAATTGCCAGGCGTCGGCCAGGATTTGGCTGGAAAGATCAAGGAGATCGTGGAGACTGGAAGCCTGGAGCAGTTAAGGAAGATCGAGAAACGCACCCCTCCAGAGTTGGCTGGGTTGCTGGAAGTTCCGGGGCTGGGGCCGAATCGTGTCAGGGCTATCCACAATGAATTGGACATAACCAGCGTGGAGGAGCTAAAGACCGCAGCTGAAAGGGGGAAGATCAGAAGCCTTACTGGTTTCGGTGAGAAGACCGAGAAAAATATCCTTGCGAGGTTAAATAGGCTGAGCCAGGAGATAGGTAGAGTCAAGCTCAATGTGGCAGAGCAGGTTTCAGAGCCCCTTTTGGATTACCTGAAAAGCGGTTCGGGTATTAAACGGGTTCAAGTAGCAGGTAGCTATCGCCGCCGAAAAGAAACGGTGGGAGATCTTGACATTTTGATCACCGCCCAAAACGGCGCTTCTGTAATTGAGCATTTTACCAGCTATGAGGATGTGGAGACGGTGATATCGCAGGGGAAAACACGATCTACCGTTATCCTTCACTCAGGACTACAGGTAGATCTACGGGTGGTCCCGGAGGGAAGCTATGGAGCCGCACTGCTCTATTTT
>JAGYNL010000151.1 GCA_018399865.1 Candidatus Bipolaricaulota bacterium
AATGGTTTGTCTGAGCACATCTAGTGGCTCGGCCACCATCAGGCCGCGGCAGCCCGGCTATCTTGTGAAACCTAACTCATAAGACCCGTGGCTTTGCGTCTTGGGATCACTCCCAATTTGCCCTTCACATTGCTCTCTTTGGAGCATTGCCTAGAAGGTCCGTAGCTTTGCGTCCCGCCCTCGCGAGCGGTTTGCCTTTTGTAGATGCCTCCTTGAGGACTTCTTTACTGCAACGGCCAATCCGCTGCAATCTTTTCATCTTCTTCTGCGCCAGAAGAAATAGGCTAATTCGCACTATTCTTCTGACATTTGGGCATTCTTCTTTCCCGGTTCACTTGTCAATGACCTGCACTTATAGTATACCTCATAACGGATAGTCTTAGACATTTACAACTTGTTAATGTTCGTAAGTCTTGGAAAATGAGCCGGAAATGCTCTTGCCTGCTGATAATGTTCAGATTAAGATTCTGTTATGGACAAGTTTGCACAAGCTGGCACAAAGAATAAGACACGGGGCTTGCTACTAGGGATCACCTAGGCCAATACTTTGGAATTGGTAACTGGTGCAATAGCCCATGTGGGTATTTTCGTCAAACGTTATAGTTGAGACACTTTCTACCTGCAGCGCTCAATGACCAAGATTGCAAAGGTAAGAAGAAACAGCAGAAGAGGCGAGGAAAAATGAAGAGAGATAGAAAACTGATAACACTTAGTTCGGTCTTGATTAGTATTCTCAGCTTGAGTGCTTGTTTTGGACTGAGCTTGATTAATGTAGCTGGCACCTGGAGCGGCTTCATGAATTGGACAAGCGGGCCGGCAAGCGGTTTTGCCACGCCTATAACGCTAATACTTGAACAAGAAGCCAAGAGCACCGAGATCACAGGAAGCGTTGGCTTGACAGCAGGAACAGAGTCATTTTCTATACCAATCACGGAAGGGATAGCTGGAAATGGCTCGTTTACGGTTCACGCCACCGGGACAATCCATGTCGCCAATCGACAGGTAGAAGTTCAGATCGACTTAGAGGGAGAACGTAACGGTGATGTACTAAGTGGAACAGGAACTCAAACAAACGATGGCGTCCCATACACACTCGACTGGACAGCAACTCTTCAATCCTCTGCCGAATAGCAAGAAAGAAATACAAGAACACCTTAGAAAACTCCCAAATTTGAGTGGTTACTGTTCTGACGTAGAAAACACCAGTTCTTCCTAAGGCCTTCCTGCGATTTGCCTTAACAATGCATATCAGAGTATCAATGTTTGATACAGTGCCCCTTCATCTGCATAAATGTAGCCTGAGGAAAACCAGAAATAAAACCTTTCCCAGCAAGAAAGATCACTCAAAGAATATCAGTGATGTTAAGACTTTACGCGCAACTCGAAAACGACTGCGCAAATGTAGTAAACTACTATCTTAGTCCAGATTCAAAGGGAGGAAGCAATGGTCAAAGTAAGGTTTGCTCCCAGCCCAACTGGGTATCTTCACGTGGGGGGCGCACGCACAGCCCTGTTCAATTGGCTTTATGCACGACGCCAAGGCGGCCGGTTTGTGCTGCGGATTGAGGATACAGATCAAGAGCGCTCCACCCAGGAATCCATTGACCAGATA
>JAGYNL010000152.1 GCA_018399865.1 Candidatus Bipolaricaulota bacterium
GCATTCGTGATCGGTCCGTGGCCCCGAGATGATGTAGGCCCATAGGTCAGCACCAGATAGACCTGGAGCATGCCCATCGATCGGTCGGCCATAAGCTGCTTTAAGCTTGGAGACCATCTCCTGATCAAGATTCACAACTCCGGGATAGTTCATGACTTCTCCCAAGCCAAGTATTCCCTCCCAAGTCAAAACCTGTTTGATTTCTTCAGAACTGACTTGCGCGCCGGAGTTTTCCAAATGGGTTGCTGGAACGCAGGATGGAACCATCACGTAGACTTGAAGAGGCAGGTCTTTCGATGCTTGCAGCATGTAAGAAATTCCATCTATCCCTAACACATTGGCGATTTCGTGAGGATCAGCAATCACCGTAGTTGTCCCGTGGGGAAGCACGGCGCGAGCAAATTCCGCTGGAACAAGCTGGGTGCTCTCAATGTGCATGTGCGCGTCTATCAGTCCGGGAATCAACCACAAACCGTTAAGGTCAACAGTCTGCGTGGAAGCTTTGGCCCCAAAGCCGGTAATCATACCACCTGAGATGGCTACATCACCATCGAAGAACACGCCCTCAAACACGTCAAGAATACGAGCATTCTTGATTACAAGATCAGCGGGCTCGATACCTCTGGCAACATTAACTAAACGGTCATGGTTAGTCATAGAGTAAGAGCTTACCATGAACAATTAATAGTTCCAACTCATTGCCGGTGTTGTTCCAGTTTTGAAAACCGGAAAATGTCATGCTCGCAGCCATGGTTTGCAGCAATGAACAGGGAAGCTTATCATAATTTGGGGGTAAAAAGTAATGGATGTCACAGCTCGCGAGGAGAGCCTTGTCCGTCAGATGAGGCTTGCCGATGCCAACTTCAGATTACTGAAAGAAAACTCAGTTCGCGCAGTCAGCGTGATGGGGCCAGCGGGAAGCGGTAGAACAACAATTATAGAAAAGCTAATAGAGCAACTTATCTACTGCGAGCTAACAGTGGGAGCAGTGGCTACTGCAGCTACAGGAGATACAGACCATCAGAGATTCGTCACCTGTGGGGCCAAATCTGTGAATGCGGATATAAGCGAGGAAGGGTATCTAGACGCCCTAGCGTTAGGCAAAGCGCTGTCCAATCTTGACCTTAGCGCTATCGATGTGCTGTTTGTAGAAAATGTTCCTGGAATTATCTCTCCACTGGACTATCCCCTTGGCACCAGCCAAGAGATGGTGGTTCTCCCCCTAACAGCTGGAAACGCAGTTGTGCAGAGCTACCCTCGGATTTTCAGCCAAACAGATCTCCTAGTAATAAACAAGATAGATCTGGAAAGCGTGGTAAACATAGACCCTAAAAGGCTCGCCGCAGAGTATTCTCTGGTCAATCCACAAGGCAAAGCTATCTTCACTAATGCCCGCCGGGGAAGCGGAATTAGTGATCTGATAAAAGAGCTTGGCTTCACCTGTGACAACAAGTGGTAAGAGCTTTTAGCCCGCGCGATTATTCTTCTTGTGTGAACAAAACCTGTCGCTGCAGTGGGTCGAATACTCGGTGATCACAAGTTGTCAATTCACCCCATCTAGAAGTGAGCTTTCGCAAAAATCAAAACAGCAAGATAAACCTTGGCAAGTAACCAATTAGATAGGGCTTGATTCTTCCTAGTAACGCGCAAATCAGTCTTTTTACTCGCAGTAAACACCGCACAAAGGATGTCAGAGCCGGTTGGCAGTTTTTACCAATTATGGAGTACGATGGGTAAGAGCTATGGCAAAATTGATCATACCAGAGTCCGATGAGAAACTCCTTTCTGAGTGTGAGATAGAGACTTTCCGCTCTAGCGGCCCAGGAGGACAAAATGTCAACAAGAAAGAGACAGCAGTTCGCCTGCGCCATAAACCAACAGGGATCATCGTTGTCTGTCAAGACGAGCGCAGTCAATACATAAATAAACAGATCGCCTTGCACCTGTTGCGAGAAAAGCTGGAAGAGCTTTCGAAACCAAAACCTATACGGATAACTACAGACATTTCCCATGGAGCAAAGAAGAGAAACCTTGCCAGGAAACGGCGTCGTGCCCTAAAAAAGGAGATGCGAAAAAAGCCCGACATAGATCAATAGTCGTCTTTCGCAAGATGAGAAGCTTAGAAGACAAGATCAAATACTAGTTTGACGCAAGCAAGTTACGATAAATATCACAAGCAACAACAAAGCCAGAAAGCAAGGTAAAGCTACTATGAAAGCAAGGAGCATAAGAGTAAATGACCTCATGCAGAAAGGCTATGAGTACGAACTGACGCAACCCATTGGAGAAAACTTCAGTCCGGAATTCAAGCCCGAACTTACTCCCAAGGAAATGCTAGAGCTGGGTGTGTTCGGCGGCAAATACATGACCGATTGTGGAGAGGAGTTCCCATCAGATTGGTTTGAGAAGGCCCATCTCTGTTCAAGAAGGCATGATCCTAGCTTGAACTTCTTCGGGGTAAATGCTTCGCAATCCTTGGCAGAATGGCGCAAAAGGGGATGGATTTACCAAGAAGATCCCCGTGGATGGTTTCAGTGGTACTGCAGGTATTATATGGGTCGTAGATGCCCGGATGACAAGCGCCAAACTAAACGCTGGCGTGCCATGCAAAGGCACATCACACAGGTAAGAAGAAACTGCCATCCAGGCGATTTAGATTGTCGCCGCAGACAACGACAAGCATTGCTACACTGGGCATATGATTCACTGAATATATAAGCCCAGCCCTAATACGCAATGTATTTCGCACTCTAACTAAGTAAGATACATTTGTGGTTCTACCTTAGCAGAAGTGTAAATTCAGTTACTTTTAATAGCTAACGAAAAAACTTTGGGTCAAAATCGCTAGTAGAAGACAACTTCATCCAGCCTAACCGGGCAACATTCTAATTAACACTGCTTGACAGGTTTGCGAAAAGATACTACTACTTTGCGCATGTAGAATTGCTAGACAAGGCAAGAACTAGTATACTAAAAACCTGCTATAGCAGTTTGTATATTAAGATACTAAGTGCGCGCCACACTCTCAGACTATAAACCTCCTTGCGCAGCACGGGGAAGACAGGTATCACCTTCCTCGTGCTCTCCATTTTTCATCCTTTAGTTTGACAGTTGCCGCGTTTAGGCAGAGCAGCGATAATACAGTTGAAATATCGACTGGCAGGAGGATAATCGTCGTAACAGCCCTGCGAAGGAAGTAGATATAATGAAGGCAAAGCCCATCGAGGAGCTAGCCAAGAAGTTGCGTCTTAAGATTGCGCCGGAAGTCCTAGAAAAAGCCTTTCTTCATAGCTCGTATGCAAACGAGAAGAATGACCCACGGGGCTCAAATGAGAGATTAGAGTTCCTCGGTGACGCGGTTATCGGGCTTGCGGTCACCAGCTACCTGTACAAACAGTATCCAGAAGAGGACGAGGGACAATTAACTAAGGCCAAGTCAGTAGTAGTCAGCCGACCGATGCTGACTGAAAAGGCAAAGGAAATTGGCATTCCAAAATACCTGCGCCTGGGAAAGGGAGAAGAGGCAAATCACGGTCGCGAGCGCCCAAACAACATAGGAAATGCCTTTGAAGCATTGATTGGGGTGATATTCCTAGAACGCGGATTCTCGTATGCGGCGCGATTTGTTGTTCGTTATCTGAAGGACGAGATTGAGCGATGCATCAGCGAACAATCGGCTACCGGAGACTACAAGAGCCTTTTGCAAGAGACAGCTCAGCGA
>JAGYNL010000153.1 GCA_018399865.1 Candidatus Bipolaricaulota bacterium
GCAATTCTAATTCCTGGAGGTCTTGCTCCCGACAGGCTCAGAATAAATGAGGACGCGCTTTCTCTGGCAAGGGAATCTAACGATAACGGTACTGTTATTGCCGCCATCTGTCACGCGGGATCTGTCCTTATCTCAGCCGGAATTGTATCTGGCAGGCGCCTTACCTCTTATCGCTCGATTCGCGATGACCTCCTTGCTGCCAACGCGCAGTGGGTTGATGAGCCAGTGGTGATTGACGGAAATCTAATCACATCTCGCAGCCCACGTGACCTTCCTCAGTTTTTACCTGCGATACTCGATGCAATCGCGCCCTAGGGCGCGATCGCAACTACATATTAGGTATTATAGGGTCAAAGATAGGGTAGGGGTCGATCGGTAGCGTCATGTTCATGATAGTGATTGACTTAGTTATTGATGCTGGTGCCCCTTGATTATCTATGACCGTCAGAATTATGGTGAATTTTCCCGATGTATCGTACGTGTGAGTGGTGGTTACTCCGGTATCTGTTTCACCATCACCGAACACCCAGTTGTAAGAAGTGATTGTTCCATCTGTGTCGCTTGATGAACTGGCGTCGAAATCCATCGTGACTGGAGGGCTAGCATAGGCAACATTCAGCGCTGGGTCCGTAGTGAAACTGGCTGTAGGGATGGAGTTTCCCGGTGAGGTAACCATGATTGTGTGAGTGACCGTATCCTCTTCTTCCGTATCGTCAGTTACCGTAAGTATCGCTTGGTAGGAGCCGCTTGAGGTGTAGGTATGCACCACCGCGACGCCAGATCCGTGTGCACTGCCATCTCCGAAGTCCCAGTCATAGGAGGAAATGGTGCCATCTGGATCTTCAGATTCAGAAGCGTTAAACATAACGTTCAATGGCGGCTGACCGGAATCGGGAGTGGCGTTGAAAGCAGCTGTGGGTGATTGATTCTCCGGAGGGGTGACCGTTATTACTTGCGATGCAGTGGCCAGTGCACCTGCATCGTCTACCACGGTTAGAATTACAGTGTAGGTACCTTCTTCCATGTAGATATGCGTACCGCTGTCCCCTTCCCCGTTTTGCCCGTCACCAAAACTCCAAGTGTATGAAGCAATTGTCCCATCAGGATCGTTTGATGCAGAGGCATCAAATGACACAGCAAGTGGGGCTTGTCCTTCTATTACGTTAGTGGTGAAGCTTGCCGTTGGAGCTACATTTTGGGTTACGCAACCAGCCAACAAAGCAATCGCACCGAGAAAGAGAAACCCAAGTAGGATCTGTTTTCTGTTCATTATCATCACCTCGATCCATCATAATAAGTTTAGGAAACGATGACAATACATCCGATTCACCCTATACTCTCTCTTGCAATGAGCAATGACTTACTCTCGGATCTTAATCAACAGCAGCGAGCTGCCGTCACATATGGAGAAGGCCCGCTGTTGATCCTTGCGGGCGTTGGGACTGGAAAGACGACGGTTGTTACACGTCGGATTGCCTGGTTGATTGCCGAGAAAAGGGCTAAGCCCGCTGAGATACTAGCTTTAACCTTTACTGAAAGGGCAGCGGGGGAAATGGAGGAGCGAGTTGATCTTCTTGTTCCGTATGGTTATATCGAAGCAAGAATCAGCACCTTTCACTCCTTTTGTGACTCCATACTTCGCGAGAACGCAATCCGTCTTGGTTTGTCACCCGAATATCAGATTCTGACTGAGGCTGAACAGATAATCTTTCTTAAGGAACACTTGTTTGATCTTCCTTTAGAACGATTTCGCCCCTTAGGTAATCCTTTGAAGCACTTGTCCGCCCTTCTCACCCTTTTCTCACGTGCCAAGGATGAGGATGTAACAGCTGAGGAATACCTTGCCTACGCGGAGAAGCTTTCAGTTGACAGAAACGAAAACTTGTCTGATGAGCAAAGAACTCTCCAAGATGAGGAAATTGCTGATCAGATTGAGATCGCCAAGACTTATTCATCGTATCAGCGCCTGATGGCAGAGAATGGGTACGTTGACTTTGGAGATCTGATTACCCTGACCCTGAAGCTGCTGCGGGACAACCCGTTAGTGCTTAAGCGCTACCAAGAGCGATTTCGCTACATTCTTGTAGACGAATTTCAAGACACAAATTACGCTCAGTTTGAGCTCCTCAAGCTCCTTTCTAAACATCGTAACTTAACTGTATGTGGCGATGATGATCAGTCGATCTATAAGTTTCGTGGAGCAGCTATCAGCAACATATTAGGATTCCGTAATCAGTACCCAGACGCTGACGTTGTCGTTCTTACCGAAAATTATCGCTCCACGCAGCAGATTCTGGACTCGGCCTATCGTTTGATTCAGTATAACAACCCCGATCGGTTGGAAGTGCGTGAGCATATTAAAAAGCAGCTTCATTCCGTGGCTGGCAATGGCATGCCAGTGCAGCAAAAGCATTTTCAGGAGATTGATGAGGAGTGTGACTTTGTTGCTGAGACGATTGCAAATGGCGTAAGAAAAGGACGATCCTATAGCGACTATGCAATCCTTGTGCGCAGCAACGCTCAGGCTGATAGTTTTCTACAGGCGCTAAATCTGCTCCGCATTCCTTGGCATTTCTCGGGAAGTCGGGGTTTGTATGATCGAGAGGAAATCAAGACGCTTATCGCTTTCTTGCGCATACTTTCTGATCCGCGCGACAATACCTCTTTTCACTACGTTGCCAGTTCATCCTTTTATAAGGTTCCTGCGGAGGACCTTGCCTTAGCTACTAGCTACTCACGTCGCCGGAACAAGAGCTTTTTCGAGGTATTCCGAGTAGTTTCTAAGAGCGAGGAATTCCTGGACCTTTCAGAGCAGGGTCGTAATGCAATCACGAGCTTGGTTGATGATCTGGCAACGGCTCTTTCTCTGGCTTCAAAGGAGAAGACAGGAGAGGTGTTGTATCACTACCTCACTGAGCAAACCGGGACTATCAACAGGCTTTCGAATTCTGCTGATCCCCAAGATGCTATAAAAATGCAGAATATTGCTAAGTTTTTCTCCATAATTGACAGATTCTCACAAGTGGCTAAATACGATCGTGTACCTTGGTTCATTGACTATCTTGACTCGCTCGTAGAAGCCGGTGACAACCCTCCCGTAGGAGAGGCGGACTGGGATGAGGATGCGGTAAATGTCCTCACTATTCATCAAGCGAAGGGGCTGGAGTTCCCGGCGGTCTTTCTTGTGGGGCTTGTTTCTGGTCGCTTTCCATCTCGCCATCGCCGCGATGCAATTCCTTTGCCTGATTATTTAATCAAGGACATCCTCCCAGGCGGGGAGTCAGACTTTCACAAGCAGGAAGAGCGTCGCTTGTTCTACGTAGGGATGACGCGTGCTAAGGAATGCCTTTACCTGACGAGCGCCAAAGATTATGGTGGCAAGCGTCCTCGTAAACCAAGTCAATTCGTTTGTGAGGCATTGGACTTGGCCTCTTCTGATCTTGAAGTCGTGAAGGATTCACCGATTGCATCCATTGCTAGAAGAGGGAAGCAACCCGTAAACAAAAAATCAAGTGACCAGTCGATTCTTCCACGCCAGAAAGGTGAAATGCTGGTGTTGAGTAACCGAAAGATCGATGATTACCTTACTTGTCCAATGAAGTACCGCTACATTCACATTCTTAAGGTTCCTATCAGGCAGCATCACTCAGTCATTTACGGAAGTGCTATTCACCAGGCAATCAAGCGGTATAACATGGCACTTCAGGCTGACGAGCCGATCACCTTAGATGAATTAAAGAAAGCCTTTCGACAAGCATGGCAGGCAGAGGGATTCCTAACCCGTGAGCATGAGGAGCTACGCTATCAGGAGGGCATGGAGGCTCTGAAAGAGTTCTACTTCCATTCACAAGCCGAGAAATCGACCCCAACCTACATAGAGCAGCACTTCTCGTTCGTAGATGGTGATGTGAAGATTATTGGCGTATTTGACCGGATTGATATCCCGGACATCACTCACCCTGAGGATGGTCTGATAATTGACTACAAGACATCCCAAGTTAAAGACCAGGAAGAAGCAGCCAAAAAAACCAAGTCTAGTAGACAACTAGCTATTTACGCATTGGCCTACCGAAACCTATTCAAGGCGTTGCCTTCAGCCCTTGAGCTTCGTTTCCTGACGCCCAAGCTGTTCATAGGGGAAATTGCTCCTACTGAAAGTGCGCTTGAAAAAGCACGCCAGGAGATTAGACAGGCTAGCGAAGGTATTCGAGCAGGTCAGTTTTCGGCCCAACCAAGCTACTTCGCTTGCGATTACTGTCCTTATCGAACTATCTGCCCGGCAAAGAAGTAGTAGGCACAAAAAACTCGAGATTTGGGCATTTGGTACTAGCTACGCGGAAACCAAAGTGCTTTTACTAGCTGTGTTTACTTGCCCTTGCAATGAACAAATAAGGCAAAACCTGTGCTGTCTGCAGGTTTGGGTGTTGACCAACTGCTTCATCCGTTGGCTTAGGTTCTGCATGTTGTTCAATCAAGAAGCCGGTATTGATGACGAGTTTAGTCACTGGCTTAGTGCGCCAGTCAATCTAGGCATCTTGAATCTTCTTAGATCTGCCCGAGCTTCTTATGGCAGGCTGCTGAAAACCTATTTCTATAAATCACCGGCGAGGTTTTCGAAGTAACCCACTGATTTGGAGGGCTAGACGTTGCGTTTTGTTTTCTTTTGGTCGCGTGGTCCATTAACCTTCCTAAGATATCGATCCCGGTCAATTTCACCCGGCAACTTGCCAGCAGTCTTGTGTTATGCCGCTGTGTGCAGCGAATATCCAAGCCCTTATGGTTTTTAACGCTTGGGAGCACCTCTACGAAGGCGGGGTATTAACTAGACAGCGAGAAACGTGTTATCCAGCCTAACTGAGCTCTGTTAAGACATCGCGTTTTAATCCCACATCTGGCCTACGCTTTTGCTGTCCATCAGTGTCCTTTTTGTTGAGGGTATTCTCGCAGTGACTTAACAGATATTCCGAAAAGATTCCGTGGCCTTGGATCTTCCTGGTATTGTGGAATTGGCATGGAGCTACACGGGACCCACAGCTTATCTTGGCGTACAATGAGCCCTATGTCTAAACCAAGATTTGCCAGGAGAGGTTTGGAGCTGACTAGCGGGCCTATCGCTCGTACGCTTCTGGTTCTAGCATGGCCAGTTATGCTATCGAACCTTTTCCAAACCATATACAACTTAGTAGATACCTTGTGGCTAGGTCGTCTGGGCGCAGTGGCAATTGCTGCGCCGACTATAGCTTGGCCTTTGGTTTTTCTGGTGATTTCTATTGGTGCTGGTATCACGATTGCGGGCACGGCTCTTGTGGCTCAGTACACAGGCGCGCGTAGGCACGAAGAGGCAAACCAAGCGGCAGGACAGGTTTTTTCATTTACCGGGATTCTGGCCATTGTTCTTGGGATGACCGGCGTGGTACTGGCGCGCCCATTGATGGTGGCGATGGGCGCAGGGCCGGATCTTCTTCCTGCAGCTACATCTTACTTAAGCATTATATATGGTGGAATCCCAGCCATGTTTGGTATGTTCATCATCACCGCATTGCTTAATGGAGTTGGCGATACCATCACCCCAATGAAACTGATGGGTGTCTCGGTGGTGCTAAACATAGTTTTTGACCCTCTATTCATCTTCGGGTGGGGGCCTTTCCCGTCTTGGGGTGTTACTGGCGCGGCTGTTGCAACCGTGATGTCCAGGGGGCTGGTAGCCATTTACGGTGTTTACCTACTTTTTTCTGGAAAAGTAGGAATTCACCTTCGATTACATCATCTACGCCTCAAGTGGAAAACGGTAAAACGCGTCCTGGTAATTGGTGGACCAGCATCGTTTGGTCAGTCAGCTACAGCACTTGGTTTCTCCATTATGACAGGAATCCTAGCGCGATTTGGGACGGCTGTTGTAAGCGCTTTTGGAATAGGAAATCGCATAATATCAATTGCTACAATGCCGGCAATGGGGTTAGGACAAGCTGTTGCCACCATGGTCGGTCAGAATTTGGGAGCAAAGGAAGCTAAGCGGGCAGAGCGTTCAGCTTTGGCGGGTATAGGTATATCCACTGCCTTCCTTCTTGCTGCCAGCGTGGTTGCCTACTTCTTAAGAACATCGCTAGTGCGTATCTTCATTGATAATCAAGAGGTAATCTCGCTTGGTGCAAACATGTTTGCTATAACTGCACTTGCTTTCCCGTTTATGGGTATTCTTCAAGTAATCATTGGCGTATACCAGGGGTCTGGACATACCGTATACTCCATGTTTTTCTCCATCTTTCGCCTGTGGGGATTACGCATTCCGCTAGTTTACTTCCTTGGTTTCTCCCTTGCTATGGGAGCAGATGGTGTATGGTGGGCAATGTTCATATCCAACTTTGGTGCCTCCATTTTGTCTATTAGTTTCTTCTTATCTGGTAACTGGAAGCAACGAATCATTAAGGAAGCACCGGTTCTCGCTAAACAGATACCATGCGAGCCTAGGTCCGCTGAAGCCATAGTGGAGGAACCAACTTCCTTGCAAAGATGATTATACTTCTCTAATCTTTTCCTTTAAGCGAAAACTACTAGCGAAAGAGCATGTAAGACGCAGTCTTGGGTTTGAAGAGCTATCTAGCTTGTTTGTATAGGGAGAATAATGCATACCATAACAGTTGAGGAAGCGCCACGTCATATTGCTGAAGAAGTAACTTTTCGAGGGTGGGTATACAATAAACGCTCTAGTGGAAAGATCATGTTTCTCCAATTGCGGGATGGAACGGGTGTCATTCAGGCTGTGATTGATGAGCCGGAATCACCTGAGATATTTGCTATAGCAGATCAACTGCAGCGCGAAACATCGATCATACTAACTGGGACTCTGCGTGAGGATAAGCGTGCACCAAGCGGGTGTGAGCTTCAACCAACCAAGCTAGAAGTTGTTCATGAGCCTACAGAGCCTTTTCCCATAGAGTTAACTGAGCATACCCCCAGCTTTCTCATGGATCACAGGCATCTATGGATCCGCACTGGAAGGCAAGTGCCTATCTTGCGTATACGCGATGCCGTTTTTCGAGCCTTGAGGGATTTCTTTTACAGAAAGGGATTTGTGGCTACGGAGGCTCCTATTCTTACCGGGACATCGGTAGAGGGGACAACTACCCTTTTCGAGGTGGATTACTTTGGTGAGAAAGCGTATTTAGGACAAAGTGGACAGCTTTATCTAGAGGCAACCGCAATGGCCTTGGGAAAGGTTTACTGGATTGGACCTGTGTTCCGAGCAGAGAAATCGAAGACGCGTAAGCACCTTACAGAGTTTTGGATGGCCGAAGGAGAGATGGCCTACTACGACCATGACGATAACTTAAAACTGCAGGAGGAGATGGTAGCTTACGTTGTGGATGCGGTGACCAGCGAAAGGAAGGCTGAGCTGGAACAGCTTAAGCGCGATATAGACCTGTTACGTGATGAGTCCAAGCCACCTTTCCCGCGCATTGACTATGGCGACGCGGTCAAGCTATTACAGCAAGCTGGCCAGGATATTGCTTTTGGAGAAGACTTTGGCGCTCCGCAGGAGGCAGCGCTTGGAGAGCATTTTGGTAAGCCTGTATTCATTGAGCATTTTCCAAGTAGCATGAAGCCCTTTTATATGAAGCGCGATCCACAGGATCCAAGTCGAGTACTGGCCGCGGATCTCATTGGCCCTGAGGGTTATGGGGAGTTGATTGGAGGCAGTCAACGTGTGGACGACTTGAACGAGCTAATAAGCCAAATGGATGAAAGCCACCTTCCTGTTGATAACTATCAGTGGTACTTGGACCTACGTCGTTACGGGTCTGTACCTCACTCAGGTTTTGGGCTTGGCGTGGCCAGGACTATCGCCTGGATATGCGGGATTCCCCACGTTCGTGAAACCATACCATTTGCTAGACAGCTAAATCGCCTTTACCCATGATTTTCTGTAGCTTGGGTATTTTATATACTTGACAGCCTTAGAGCCCCTCGGTATACTTCGCCTTGCGTTAGGTAAGTGATGAGAATGAGCGCTCGATGTTGAGCGCTTTTGAATATTATCTCGGCCTGTATAGGCTGAGGCAGTCACCACCAAACAAAAAGGGGGGACTTACGCCGCGAGATGCAAATAGAGCAATCGGCGAGTCCGCGACTAGGTGTCGAC
>JAGYNL010000154.1 GCA_018399865.1 Candidatus Bipolaricaulota bacterium
ACTAAATCATTGTACTTGATTGCCAAGCAGCCATCACTTCTAAGGCAAAAAACTTGACTTGCCAGTCTGTTTATGTTAGAAACTTGCATACTCGATAATAGCAAACTCATGCGAAAGCTGGGGACGCAAAGCTACGGGCCTACCAAAGGGAGGATTTCATGGTCGCCGGGCCGCCGAAAGTGATGTTCAAGTTTGTATTGCTAGCACATTTAGTTTGCAGTACGTCAGCGCTCTTGTCGTATCTTTTTACGCCTCTTCTTGAGCGTGGCACTTTCCCTGGCCTTTTACATAGCACTTATTTATTTCCAGCAATCCCTACCAGTAGCCATTACTCATTGAGAAGACAATTTTATCATAGAATTAGGAGAAGTTGTGCTTTCTACAGTAATAAAGTTAGCAACCAGGCGGCTCTGGATATAGCTATGTATTTGCTTCTCTCCGGGCTTTATTTGGACCATTTGACATCAACACTAAGAGAAGATCTGGGGGTTATCTTAGGCAAGCTATCTACAGCCGATCCAGCTCTTCAGGGCCGCCAAAGCAAATTAAGCTTCACCCGATTAGGAAATGAGCCTAAAATTGCTACTCTACACCTCCTTACCGCTTTGCGCCTGTAGACCTATACCTCCTTGTGCCTTATAGGCGCGTCTCCGCAGGCGAGTCCCTCAGCACCGGGCTCGCCTGCTTCTTTTGGATGGATACCTAGGCCATAAGAAAGGAAACCCTGCCGTAATGATCATCCATTGATCTGAAGGAGGAACCGGTCAATGATTGCACCTTGGCTAATATCTAACTAGTCTTTGTCTGTTTCCTTTATCAGTGTCTTTGTTGCACGGAACATGAGCTTACTGTACGATGACGCGCACATGCACAATCTTGAAGCTTGGCCACTGGCAACATCGATACTGATATTTACCCTGACATACGTAGGGATCTTGTCGAACAGAATTCACCGAACCATAGTAGCCCTATCGGGTGCTGCATTGATGATTGCTGTAGGAACATGGCTGTCGTTCTACGACATGAATAAAGCAATGAGCTCCATTGATTACAACACCATAATTCTCCTTTTTGGAATGATGGTAGTCGTTGGGTTATTCAAGGAAACGGGATTCTTCGAGTATATGGCAATACGTGCAGCTAAGATTGCCAAAGGTAAACTGTGGATGATATTAGTCTACCTGGGTCTTGTCACCAGCCTGGTTTCCATGGTCTTAGACAACGTCACCACCATCATCATCATGGTTCCAGTTACCCTTTCTATGGCGGACATCCTTGGGGTTAGCGCTGTGCCGTTCTTGGTTAGCGAAGTTCTTCTTTCAAATATTGGCGGGGTGGCAACATTAATTGGAGACCCTCCAAATATACTGATTGGCTCCGCCGCTGGCTTCAGTTTCACTGATTTCTTGACCCACTTAGCTCCCATCGTTGTTGTAGTTTGGGTAATCGCTTTATTAATTCTCTTATTCCTCTACAGGTCAGTGCTCACTAGCAGACCAAAGAACGTAGAACGCCTTATGTCAATGAATGAACGGAAAGCGATCATGGACCCAGTAACTACTAGTCGGATGCTGAAGGTTTTAGGTATAACCATAGTTCTCTACCTGATCCATGACCGAATTGGTCTACAACCTGGGTTAGTTGCGCTAATCGGGGGCTGTTTTGGTCTTCTCTGGGTAAGGCCTAAAATTGATGATATCCTACATCATATTCATTGGGACGTTTTGCTGTTCTTCATGGCTTTGTTTGTCATTGTAGGAGGACTAGAGGCAGGAGGGATTCTGACACTCGCAGGAAAAGGAATGGGGCTATTGCTGGGCCACGGAGTACTCCTAGCCGCGCTTGTAATCCTTTGGCTTAGCGCTCTTGGCTCAGGCGTACTAAGCAATGTGCCTTTCACCATTGCCATGTTGCCCATATTCAAGGGATTAGCTGGTCAAGGAATTCCTGTTGACGTCTTATGGTGGGCCCTCGCTCTTGGGGTAGGGTTTGGAGGCAACTTAACCTCGGTCGCAGCCGCTGCAAACGTGTTCTTCGTCTCTATGTCTGAGAGTATGGGGCAGCCCTTTACCTTCAAACGATGGCTAAAGAGTGGCTCGATTGTCAGCGTTACAAGTTGCCTAGTGGGAAGCCTTGCTCTTATCCTCGCACTCAAGCTCGGCCTTTTGTAAAATCGCCGCCAGGTGATTAATTTGAGTACTCCCAAGCTAATAGACACGCACCAGTTTGATAGAATGGGTGCCGGAGCAGCATACTACATAAACAGCACGGCACATGCTCTTGTGGACACTGGCACTTCGCTCTCTACACCTTACATCGAGAACGAATTGCCAGATAAAATAGAGCTAGATTACATATTTGTCACACATGTCCACCTTGATCATGCCGGTGGCGCAGGACAACTTGCCCGCAATTATCTAAAGGCGCCGGTCGTAGTACATCCACGTGGGGCAAGACACCTAATTGACCCTAGCCGCTTGGTAGAAAGCGTGCGCCAGGCAACGGGTGATTTATTTTCCTTCTACGGCGAAGCAATTCCTATCGACGCAAGTAGAGTGTACAAGGCAAAAGACGGAGAGCAATTCCACCTCGGAAACGCCACAATCATTGAGACAATCTATTCTCCCGGCCATGCCCCACATCATCTGTGTTTCTTTGAACCAAATGAGCGCATCCTCTTCTCCGGCGATGCCGGTGGTGCATTTCTCAATGGAAGACTATACCCTACAACAACACCGCCAAGCTTCGACCTAGAAGTAAGCCTGCAAACCATAGATAAACTCCGAGCCCTTCATCCCAAGAAGATCTACTACACACACTTTGGCCCAGGAGAAAATCCAGACTACCTTTTGAAAAGCTATGCCGACCTTCTAAAAAGATGGACCAATAGCATCCATGCCAGACGCCGGGTAATGGAAGTTCCAGAACTTATAGATGAGGTGCTTACTGATCCGCATTTTTTCCCCTCAGGCTTCAATGAACACCTTAGACCTGAGCTTGCAATGTCGGTACGTGGGGTGCTTTGCTACCTGGAGCATGTTGACCCGTGATCGCACGTGTTCTTCTTCCCCTTCCAGTAGACCATCCCTTCGATTTCACCGTAACGGGTAGTCTCGCGGAAGAAATCTCCATTGGCAAGAGAGTTGTTGTTCGCTTCCGGGGAAGAGAGCAAGCTGGAATAGTTGAATCGCTAGAAGAAGAGAGTCATCATGCCGGCCCGTTGGAGGCCGTATTACGCATCAAAACAGGGCCATCATACGACCCAGCAACCCTGTCGTTCTGCCTAGAAACCGCCGCATACTACTTCGCCCCACCTGGCCCATTTATAAATAGACTCCTTCCCCGCACTGCTAATACTCATAAAAATAGGCTTCTAAGAGCAACAGGAACCCTGAATGAGATCACAGCAAAAATCCAGTCGTTATCTAAGCGCGCTCCCCGCCAGGCCGAAGTAATGAGATTCCTGTTAACAACAGAAAGAGGCGCTTCAGAGAGCTTTCTAAGAAAGAAACTGAATACTAATGCAAGCCTCATAAACCGGCTAATTGAAATTGGCTTAATTGAAGAAATTCAAGATCAGCATACACCCGACAAAGCACGACTTTTACAACAACCCTTGCCAGTCAAAGAACATCAAGGACTTCATTGTCGTACTCTCCTAATGTCGCCAAACCGAATGGATGACTATGTTAGAGCAATAAAACAAACCCTTTCAGAGGACCAATCCGTGCTAGTCTTACTACCGGAGATACTGTTAGCAAGGAGAATCTCAGCTGATCTCGAAAAGCTCATCGATGCCTCCATCTTGCTTTATCATAGCGGTCTTCCAGAAGGAGAAAGGGGCCGTGTTTGGCAATGTGTAGCCAAGAATACTTGCGTCGTCGTTGGAACACGCTCTTCCCTCTTTCTACCGTTTAGTAACCTCGCGCTTATCGTAGTGGACCAGGAACAAGACCGATCCTATAAGCAAGATGAGATGACCCCTTACTTCAATGCCCGCGATGTAGCATTGCGCACAACGGTTCCAAGGGTGATCTTAGGATCAATCGCCCCTTCAGTAGAAACCTTCTACCGCACAGAGAAAGGAGATCTAAAGCTCAATCGCCGGCCAGTTGTTCAACCCAAGGCAACAATAGTAGACATGCGCAAGGAAAGAGGTTTATTAAGCAGCATCCTTATTGAAGCCATTTCCGAAACTCTCGCACGCAACAGGCGAGCCTTGATTGGGGTTAATGCGCGGGGACATTTCCAAGCGGTGCTTTGCAAGAAATGCGGCAGGCCCCTTGTTTGTCCGAACTGTGGCGCCAATCTCACCTATGACGTAAGCGCAGCACAGCTAGTCTGCCGCGTATGCGGAAAGACTCAGCCGCGCATGGTTTGTCCAAACTGCGGGTCACGAAGCTTACGCTTTGTTGGAATCGGAAGCCAGCGCCTTGAGGAAGAAATGCACACACTCTTTCCTAACGCAAGCATAATACGCATTGATAAGCAATCCCTGTCAAACAAGAACTCGTTAGCCAGAGCTGAAAAGGGCATAGAAAGACAGGCGCAGATAATTATTGGCACACCACTTGCTACTAAGGGCCCAACAATAGACGGCCTTGGTTTAGTAGCAGCAATTGGGACAGACAATATGCTTGCCCGACCAGATTTTCGCGCCGCTGAGCGGGTTTACCAGTATCTTACAGGTCTCTTCGCCCGGCTGGACAAAGAAGGAAGAGCCATTATCCAGACAAGCTACCCCGAACATTACGCAATTGTTGCTGCCCTAAATGCAGACTATGATCTGTTTTACGATCGCGAGATTGCTGAACGCCAAGCTATGTTCTACCCACCATTCTCTCACCTTGCCCGCCTAACCATCTCCCATAACATAGACACCGGCAAACTGGTAGGACTAATAAACAAACACGCGCTTCAAATGGTTGGCCCTGCCCCTCATCCCAGAAAGCATGACCGCGATGTTGTGTTAATCAAAGCCAAGCAAAGTGACGTCCTGCGACAGGCCTGCATAGAAATACGTCAGGCTATTTCAAGTAAAACCAAGCTAGAGATAGATATAGACCCCGACCAAATCTAGCTTAGGTGAATCTCAATGATATCCTTGTCGGCTAGAACATGATCGGATGGAACTTGCTGACCATCAAAGCGTCCTGAACCCCAGACGCGTACATACTTCAGACGATCCACAAACTCACGGTGGACAAGCTGTACTGCATCAATTACGGTGCTTCCCTCAGCAAGCACGTAAGGCTCTGTCGTATCGGCTGGCTTGCCGGGAAGCTTGGTGTACACACGCACGATCTTCAAAGCAAGGAATACCTG
>JAGYNL010000155.1 GCA_018399865.1 Candidatus Bipolaricaulota bacterium
ATTGTGACCCAGTGCCGGACTGCAACACCAACAGATGCAATCTTACGCTCGCCAATCCAGACCCCCGGATACTTAGCCCGTCGTGAGGCTGTGATTCCGTAAGCTGAGCATAGATCGATCATTGCCTGTTCAAGGTATGATATGTATCGTTTAATGTCTTTGCCATAGCCTCTAAGATCTATTATTGGGTAACAGACAAGCTGGCCTGGGCCGTGGTAGGTGATGTCCCCTCCACGTTCGATCTCATAGAGTGGTATTCCGGATTGTTGCCTTTCGTCTTCTGAGATAAGTATGTTTCTCCTAGATCCGCTTCTTCCTATGGTAAACACGGGATCATGTTCCACAGTGATGACTACATCATCAAGATCACCTCTACAGCGCATCGCGTGAAGCTTTTGCTGAAGAAGGTAAGACCTTGAGTACTGGGCCCTTTTCAATGGGATGTGAATAACCTTTCTCATCTTACGATGCGAGCTGGGCTAGTTTGTCACCAAAATGGGCTTTCTCGCCGGTCTTACGAAGGATGCGCTCAATGCGTCCAGCGGCAGGAGCATCGACGATAAAAGTAGTCTTTTCAGTTTCTACTTCCACAAGGTCTTCTCCCGAGGAAAAGCCCTCTCCCTCTGTTTTAAGCCACTCTACGATTGTTACTTCGTTTACTTCGCCTAAATCAGGCAGATATAGGTAGTCATTCTCTGCTTCGTTCATCGCTTTCCTCCTCGTGTTTGCAGGCTGTTCCAATATTACAGCTGATAAGGATACTAGCAGATACCTGTTGCTCTTTCATCTTGTGCTAGGATGCTATTGCGCGTATATTGGGCCCCGCGGGTATAAAGCACATTACTCTAGTGAGGAAACAAAATGCTGGTACTAAAGGAGAACGATAAACAGCTCCAGGGTATAGTAGAAGAACTGCTTGAGGCAGGAGGGACCATTATCTTTCCAACCGATACTGTTTATGGTATTGGGGGAGGGGCATGGGACGAGCGTGTCCTCGAGCAGGTTCGCAGGATGAAGGAACGCAGGTTGTCCAAACCGTTCACCCTGCATCTGCCCTCAGTTGATGCCATAGAGCGTTTTGCTTTAGTGGATCCACAGATGCAGATGGTGGTTGAGCGTTTTCTTCCAGGCCCGATTACTTTCATCTTGCCTGCAAGTGATCAGGCGCCACCAGCAACGATCCTTAATGGCAAGGTGGGTATCCGTGTCCCCGCCAATCCATTCTTCGAGTTAACTATGCACAGCATAGATTGTCCGCTTGTCGGTACAAGCGTCAATCGATCGGGCAGTCCGCCCTTAGCCAATATTGAACTTATCATCGAGGAGTTTTCGGGGGTAAATCTACTTGTGGAAGGAACGCAGCCTGGTAGTGGCATTGCGTCTGCTATTATTGACCTGACGGTCAATCCTCCACGTGCACTGCGGGGACAGCTTCCGGAGAACTTGCTGTGAGGAATCTGTCGGTACTGGCCCTTCTATCAATAACTGTCATTTGGGGATGGACGTTTGTCCTTATTAAGCAAGGGATGTCACAGGTGGGCCCGTTCACTTTTCTAGCAATTCGTTTCTTCATTGCTTGGGCAGTTCTGTGTGCTTTATTGAGAAGGCATATTAGACGGATCAGCTTATACTCATTACGTTCCGGGCTAATGGTGGGTACTGCGCTCTTCTTGGGATACCTATTTCAGACGTGGGGCTTGGTGTACACCACAGCCACGAAAAGCGGTCTGCTGACTGGTTTGTCAGTGGTTATAGTCCCTATAGCATCCTCATTCGTATTTGGAAGGCGGGTGAAGCTGGTGATTTGGCTGGGTGCGTTACTGGCTGCAGGCGGGCTGTTCTTGCTTGTTGCTGGCAACGGTCAGTTAAGCGCACTGAACAGGGGAGATTTGATGACGTTGGCTTGCGCAGTGAGTTTTGCGTTTCATATAATTCTCATCGATCGCTTTGTGCATACCACTGACTACCGACAACTCCTACTGGTGCAGGTGGGAGTGGTAGCCTTTTTGAGCCTTATTGGGGCAGGAGCTATTGAGAAATTTGCTTTCACCCCCTCTTTTACGGTCATTGAGGGGGTTCTAGTTACAGGTATTTTTGCTACGGCTGTGGCGTACTATGTACTAAATCGCTTTCAATCATCTTCTACAGCCTCTTACACTGCGATTGTTCTTACCATGGAGCCAGTCTTTGCTGGCTTATTTGGCTTTCTACTGCTTGGCGAAAAGCTGGGGCTTTGGCAGCTTGTAGGAAGCGTCATGATTCTTCTGGGAATGATAATCCCGTCGATCTGGAAACCAACTACTTGAGGGGTGTTTGCCTTGCTTGTGCTGGCAGTACTATAATGATTATATGGTGAATAGGGATGAGTAAGGCTCCAGATCTTCTGACAGCGTCGCGAGGTGTGATAGCGGTAGTTATAGTAAGCCTCAGCCTGACTGGCCAAGAAGCACTCAGTTGGGTTATCTTGCTGACCATGGTTGGGTGGACTACGGATATCTTGGACGGACGTGTAGCTCGCCGCCAGAACAAGGAACCCTCATGGGTAGGAGAGCATGAGTTCACTTTTGATATGATTATGGTGTTCTCTGCGCTAGTCTACTTGGTGATGGCGGGTTTCGTTCCTGTTTTGCCTGCGGCGATCTATGTAGCGGTTGCAGCCTTGTTTATCGTTTTCTGCCAATCGAAATCGGTAACAATGTCGTTTGCTTTTCCGCTAGTTGTCCTTCCGCTAATTGTAGCTTGCTACGAAGCCCCGCATGCTGCCTATATCTACATTGCCTGGATAGTGCTTGCGCTTATGTATGATTGGAGGCGGTTCTTTGGTGTAGTGCGGGAGTTTATAACCAATATGAAACGCCTGTACGAGCGTTTTAGCGCTGATTAAAGAAGCCGCTCGCCGCTCTTCTTCTTTAAGTGCTTATATGCGCGCTCAGTGGCGGTACGACCTTGCGGTGTACGCTTGATAAACCCTTCCTGGAGAAGATAGGGTTCAACCATATCGGTTATTGTGTCTTTCTCTTCTGAAAGGGAAGCGGCAAGTGTGTCCAAGCCAACTGGACCGCCGTCGAATTTCACTAGTATGGCTTGCAAGAGGGCTCGATCAAGGGAATCTAGACCAATCTCATCTATACGAAGAAGTTCCAGTGAGCGTTTCGCGGCCTGTTGGTCGATACTTCCGTTCCCGCTTACCTGGGCTACATCACGGGTGCGTCGGAGAAGCCGAACCGCAATGCGCGGAGTTCCGCGCGAACGCCTGGCCAGCTCTCGCGCACCATCCTGACTAACTTTTACCCCTAGAAGGCTGCCCGCGCGAATGATTATCCTTTCAAGGTCTTCTATCTGGTAGAACGCAAGTCGGAATGCTACCTCAAAGCGGTCTCGCAGTGGCGCAGATATTAGGCCGGCTCGTGTGGTTGCCCCAATGAGAGTAAACGGAGGCAGTTCAATTCGTAGGGATTGAGCACTTGGCCCTTCTCCTAGTATTATGTCTATCTTGTAGTCCTCCATGGCCGGATATAGTATCTCTTCCACGTTTCTGCGCAGGCGATGGATTTCATCGATAAAGAAGACGTCATGTGGTTTGAGGTTAGTCAGTATTGCGGCAAGGTCTCCGGCTTTCTCAATAGCTGGTCCTGAACTGGTACGGATATTTACTCCCATTTCCCGGGCAATTATCTGGGCTAGGGTCGTCTTTCCTAAGCCGGGTGGACCATGCAGCAGTACATGGTCAAGTGGTTCTTCTCGCCCACGTGCTGCAGCGATATATATTTGAAGCTTCTCCTTGATGTCTTGTTGCCCTACGAAATCGCTAAGACGAGCTGGGCGGAGGTTCACAAAGGAGTCTTCATCTGAAGCTTGAAGTCCTACGGTTCGCTCTGTTGGCATTATGAGTAGATCTTACATGAGGGGAATCGTGCCGGTCAACCGCTATCGGGCAGCATACTTGGAATCGAATTTATGAGATTGTACAACCGCCGAGAAGGGGCAGCTGCAAGGGACTTTATACGCTTCTTAACCCTTGGAGCAGCGTGGACACCACATTTGGGGCACGGCAATAGTACTTGATGGCGTGGAACAGTCTTCCCGTAATTCAGTTTCGTACCCTGATAGCCGATGCCGGTTCTTCTTTGTCTTGCTGAATCAATGCGAGCTTTACCTCCCCAATAGGTTGGCAATGATGTCCTGGATCTCGCCCTGCCTAAGGAGGCGGTAGCCTCCTCGGGGCACACCGCACCTGATGCTGGCCCAAGCCTCGTCCATTCCAGCAATGATCCCGTCTTGATCGATTATGACCAGCCCGTTTGACCGCCGATAAATTTCTGCGATCTGTGGATCCCACAGTGCTATCTCAGTCTGCAATCTGGGACCGGTCATATCATCGAAGTCCACAGGCTTTGAACCTACATAGACTGTTATCATTACCGCGCTGTCACCGAACAGGCTAACGCTATCACGGATGTCGGACAGCCTGCTGGAGGTTGGGGAAGATATCGTGTCACACATCAGGCAACTACTCGTGTTTAGAATCGGGCAGAAGACAAGGACCACGACCTTTCCCCGAAAGTCAGAAAGGCGTATATCCTGACCGTCGGTCGTTCTTGCGGCGAAATCAGGTGCCGCGTGATCGGGGCCAATAATGGGGCGTGGTTCGGCGTTCCCGATGCGTTCTAGGGTCATTCTGCGTCCATCCTCGGATACGGACGTAATCACATATATGACGTCTCCTACCTGGACCTGAAACGGATCTTCAGCCCCATAAACCTCATGCGAGCCAAGGAGCATATCTAATTCACCGTTTCCATCAGTGTCAATTGAGACAAAGATGTGGGAGAGGTCGTCGTACTTGGCTGTAGATGAGAGATCAGTGATGGTGACGGGATACAAGGTGCCACCAAGATCGACGAGTCCACGGCGGTGGCAAAAACAACTGTACCAGTACTCGTACTGTTTTGTTGCATAGGAAAAGTTTGCCAGTATAAGCAGATGGTATGGGGCACGAGTTATAGCCCCCTTTAGCGCGTACTCAACATTCACGGTCACCTGCCACCGGTAGGTCCGGGCATTAATGCGTTCCCTATCCTGAATGCCGGGGTCGTTTGCTAGATCTTCATCATTGTTGGCGTCGACAAGAATACGCGGCTCCCCGTGCTGTGAGACCGCCACAGTTATCCCCGGATCAGGTCCTGATCCAAGCGGGAGTATCCCGTAGGAGTACTCTGCGCTATTGGGTGTAACAGGTGGAAGCGCGACGTGCTTCTCCAATGGTTGATCATAGAGTGGGAGATGGTGCATCGGGACCTCCGCACTCAGTATCGGCCATGGCACCACCTCACCCAGGAGGCCTGTCTCTTGTCCTAATACGATCAGTGGAGTGAGGATCGTCAGGAAGAGGACTACAGCTATTGTTCTTGACATAGGCACCACCCCTCATTGCCAGCAGCGGTTACCCAGGTTGCGAATTTCCAGCATTCGGTAGTGGCCGTCACACGTCCGGAGCCTATCTCAGTGTCTGTGCAACTCCAGAAGTAGTTTCCATAAAGGGTGGACACCCAGCAATCACCCTTCACGCGAACCTGTATCGGTAACGGGCGCATCTGATCATCGTAGCGCTCATAGGTTCCTCTTGTCCAACACTGCCAGTTGCCGAAATTCTCCACACAATCTCCTGCACAGTGAAGCAAGATGCACCCCGAATCACCAGAGCGCGGTACGGTCTCCATCTCAATGATCGTTAGGTCCTCTCCGATCTGATCTATCCTCTCTCCCATTGCAACCACGCTCATACTAAGCACCGTCAAGCCTAACAGGATAATACACATGTGAATACGATACATTATCAGGGTAACCTCCTTCATATTATTTTCCATTTATAGTACACCAATCAGCACCAAGTGTCAATTCCTGTGTCGTACAAGCAGACAGCGTAGATTCTAAAGCCAACTGGAGCTTGGATACGGTAGCATTTCGAGTTCTCTGCGAGGAATGCTTTCTTATGTTACCATCTTCATATCATGTCTAGAATCAGCAAAGGAAAGAGTGTCGTTGCGATTGGAACGTTCGATGGTATCCATCGAGGGCACCAGGTCATCCTTGCTTTGTTAAATGAGATTGCCATGAAACAGGGCTTGCAACGTGTGGCATACGCATTTGTCTTTCCACCGCGTTTGGCTGTGCGGGCAGAAAAACGAGGGCTCCTCCTGCCCGAGGAGGCCAAGATAAAGGTACTTAGGCGATACGTCGATCGCGTGGAGAGGGTGCCTTTCGAAGAGGTTTCCTGCATAGCTGCACATGAGTTCGTGAATGACGTGTTGATTGGGAGGTTTGGTGTCCGTGCCATTGTTGTGGGAGAGGGCTTCCGTTTTGGTCACAACCGGGAGGGTGATTCTGCTCTATTGCAAGAGCTGTGCCATCCTCTAGGAGTAGATGTCATTGTTGTGCCTCCGGTTGTTATAGATGGAATCCCAGTTAGCAGTACGCGCATTCGCTGGCTCATTTCCAAAGGGAAAGTCGAACAGGCAGCTCGGCTGCTTGGTCGGCCGCCGATCATTTTAGGCCAAGTTGTTCACGGAGATCGATTGGGGGGGATACTGGGTTATCCAACAGCAAACCTGGCGATCGATGATGGGATCCTTCCTCCAGGCGATGGGATCTATTTAGTTAACGTCTTTTGGACGGGTGGTAAGTCATCAGGCTTGCTCTACGCGGGGAGGCGACCTTCGGTTGACGGGAGAGAGCATCGTCTTGAGGTGCACTTGCTTATGCCCGCAAGTGATTCCGGGGATGATAGGGTTGCCATAGGGTGTTTGTATGGGACAACCTTGGAGGTCCAGATTCTGCAAAGGATCCGCGACGATCAGTATTTTCCCACGCTTTCTGAATTGCGTCACCAGATGGGGCTTGATGTAAAACGTGCTTGCGAGTTGCTTACAAGTTCCAAATGGCCGGAAGAGTCGATCATTACTTGAAAACAGATACTTTGGGAATTACCATTGTTGTGTAATGATAACCCTGGGGATAGATACATCGACAGCAGAAGGCGGAGTTGCCTTGTGTAGAGACGGTGAACTACTGACAGAGATGACAATGGCAACTGCTCTGCAACATGCAGAGGAGCTGTTGCCGTTGGTTGATAAGGCACTTGAGCATTGCAAGATACCTATCTCCGAAGTTGGGCTGGTAAGTGTTAATACAGGGCCAGGATCGTTTACTGGCTTGAGAATCGGGTTGGCAACTGCTAAGGGAATATGCCATACAACAGGGATTCCGCTGGTAGGAGTGGATGGATGGCAGATTTTTCGCCACGGGTTCTCGTCTGATGAAACTGCATATACGTGCGTAGTGATTGAGAATCGGCGTGATTTGCACTATGTAAAGTGGTTTTCCGGCGATAAGCCGTTGGGTGCGGCAGAGGTGTTGCCAGGAGATGAGGTTGTGGAAAAGATATGCGCCGAGAAAAGGCGGGTGAGTCTTTTAGGTAATAGTGTTCCCGCCCTCCGTGAGCGCCTTGTGAAGCAAGGAGGTTCGCATGTAACTGCCTATCGTCTTGATCAGCAGGTGTCATCGGTTGTGGCGTGCCTTGGCGCTGAGATCTTTTCTGGCGACCAGCTTTATGAGCTTGAGCCAGTATATGTTGAGCCTGTGTTAGCTAGGATAAATAGGTAGCTTTAATAAGGGGTGAGTTTAATGTCCCAAGTTTGTGATATTTGCGGAAAGCGGCCTGCGGCCGGTAATCAAGTAAGCCATTCCATGCGCCACACCAAGCGCGCACGTATGCCTAACATCCAGCGTGTGCACGCCTACGTAAATGGGAAGAAGGTGTGGATTAATGCCTGCACTCGTTGCATCAAATCAGGAAGGGTGAAGAAGGTTGTGTGATAGGTTGCTCGGCATTCGCCATTCAGCCAGCCAGACAACTCTCCAAAACTAGGTGATTTGATGTCGTTAGAGGCGGGAAAGAGGATCATTGGGAAAGTCCTGGATGTAACCGATAAGGGGCTGTTGGTTTCGCTTTCCGAAGAGGAAAGGGGGATAGTCCCTGTGTCTGACTGCTTGCCTGTTGAAGCGATACGAAGCTTTCAACCTGGCCGACAGGTTCGTGTAACAGTTGTTGTGCCGGATGGACAAGGAAGTTACATCCTGGCTATCGAAGAAAACCTAATCGACAGCAAGGTAAGCAAGTTTGATAAGGAATTCAACGAGCTTAACTACGTATTGACTAACCACACTCCACGCATTAAAGAAAAAGACGTAAGTGTTGATGAGCCATCGATCGAAGAGAGGATGGAAGCGTGGATTGGTAAGGCCGAAGAGAGCCTAAACAAGTTACGCAAGAACCGGGGCAAGCGCCTAAGTGAGGAGTTCTACAACAACAAGAAGAAGAGGTAATGTGGAGGTAACGGTGCCAAAAGGAATGGTCGTGATCGACAAAGAGCGATGCAAAGGGTGTGGTTTATGTATTGAAGCGTGTCCAGCTCACATACTTTCTCTCTCAGATGAGATTAACCACAGTGGGTACAATGTGGTTCAAGTCGACCAGCCGGAGGGATGTATTGGATGTGCCTTCTGTGCTTTTGCTTGTCCCGATATTGCAATTGAAGTCTACAAGGAGAAAGCCAAAGCTTCAATTGGGTAGGGCGGCTATCGCGTTTCTTGGCTTGGGGATTTCCTAGGAGGAAATAATGAGCGAGAGGTTGCTTATGAGAGGGAACGAGGTGATCGCAGAGGCAGCTATACGCGCTGGTTGTCAGTGCTATTTTGCCTATCCGATCACCCCACAGGCGGAACTTCTTGAGCATATGGCTGCAAATATGCCCAAGTTAAGACGCACCTTCGTCCAGGCGGAGAGTGAGCTGGCGGCAATAAACATGGTCTACGGCGCGTCATCGGTTGGGGTGCGTGTGATGACTTCCTCTTCATCTCCGGGGATTAGCCTTAAACAAGAGGGTATTTCCTACCTTGCTGGATCTAGTCTTCCCGCAGTGATAGTGAATATTGTTAGAGGGGGGCCGGGGCTTGGTGATATTGCCCCCTCGCAGAGCGACTACTTCCAAGCGACGAAGGGAGGAGGGCATGGCGATTACCATATGATAGTTCTTGGCCCATCGACTGTGCCAGAGGCAGGGACTCTGACAATGCTAGCTTTCGACCTTGCTGACAAGTACCGTACACCGGTCATGGTTCTTGCGGATGGGATGCTAGGGCAAATGATGGAGCCTGTGGAATTGCCTGAGCCAATCGACGTATCATCACTTCCCAAAAAAGAGTGGGCAACCACGGGAGCCAAGGGGCGCAAGCCAAACATCATACTGAGTTTTGATCTTGATCCTGAGGTTCTCAAGCAGATGAACCTTGAGTTACAGAAACGCTATCGCGAGATTGAGAAAAATGAAGTCCGCTTCGAAGAGATGCAAACAGAGGACGCCAATATCATAGTTGTGGCGTATGGGACCACTGCTCGTATTGCCAAGACTGTTGTTCGTTTAGCCAGGGATGAAGGGATAAGACTTGGCTTGTTCCGCCCGATCACCCTGTGGCCATTTCCTTACCAGCCGTTGAAGAAAGTCTCTGAAAGAGTCAAAACTGTGCTTACGGTAGAGATGAGTAGTGGCCAGATGTGGGAGGATGTGAGGCTGGCCGTTGCTGAGCGAGCGGATACTCCGTTCTACGGAGAGATGGGAGGAGTTGTCCCTACTCCGAGGGGAATCCTGAGCGAGGTGAAGAAGTATGTCTCCTGACTTAGAAAACATGGTTAAGGTGTTCTCTCGGCCCAAGAGCCTGACAGAGGCGCGCTCTACCTATTGTCCTGGCTGCCAGCACGGGGTGCTGACTCGGATCATTGGTCAGGTAATTGATGAACTCGATATTGCTGAGCGCACGGTTGTTATTGCTCCTGTGGGATGTGCTGTATTTGCCTACTTGTGGTATGAGTGTGATGGAGTGCAAGCTGCGCACGGCCGTGCCAGCGCTGTTGCTACTGGGATTAAGCGTGCTGACCCCAACCTTGTTGTAATGTCCTATCAGGGGGACGGAGATTTCGCAAGTATAGGTACAGCAGAATCGATTCATGCAGCTAACCGGGGGGAGAATATCACGGTCATCTTCGTCAACAATCAGGTATACGGAATGACCGGTGGAGAGATGGCCCCAACTACGCTTGTCGGTCAAAAGACGACTACTACCCCCACAGGGCGCGATGTGGCCATGTTTGGCTACCCAATCCGCTTCTCTGAAATGATCGCTCAGTTGGACGCGCCGGTTTATGTAACCAGACAAGCTCTGTATGACACTAAGCGGATCATCAATGCAACTAAGGCAATCAAGAAGGCTTTTACCAACCAGGTGGAAGGGAAGGGTTACTCACTAGTCGAGGTTCTATCGACTTGCCCGACGAATTGGCACATGGATCCGGTGGAGTCAACTAAGCACGTGGCTAATGTAGTCACCAAGGTATTCCCCCTTGGGGATCTTGTAGATAGGGGGTAGAAATGGAGCAATCGGTAGTTATTGCCGGATTCGGCGGACAGGGAGTAATCTTGGCTGGAAAGATACTTGCTCAAGCAGCTATGGATAATGGTCTCGAAGTGACCTGGTTGCCCTCTTACGGGCCAGAGATGCGAGGAGGAACAGCAAATTGCACGGTAGTTATGAGCGATGAGAGTATCGGATCACCAATTGTGGATTATCCTTCCTCGGTCATTGCCATGAATCTTCCTTCGCTGGATAAGTTCGAGCCGATGGTTGCCAAGGGAGGATCGATCGTTGTGAACTCTTCCTTGATCGATCGAGATGTGAAGCGAGGAGATGTTGAGGTAACTAAGCTAGCGTTAAATGAATTAGGAACACAGGCAGGGAGCGCTCGCTCCATCAATATGGTAGCACTGGGTGGATATCTGAAGAAGACCGGGATTATACCGCTTGACGTGGCTAAGAAAACAATGGCCCGAATGCTTGAAGAAAGCGGCAAAGGAAGGTTTGTAGAGTTAAACGCAAAGGCGTTAGATCTTGGATACAACGCCGCGAAATGATAATCGCGCCATAAGCAGCGAAGAAGTCTTTGCTGGAAGGCTTATTAGCGTTGTTGTTGATCGTGTAATACTTCCGTCTGGTCAGGAGAAAAGTCGAGAGGTTGTACTGCATCCGGGCGCGGTGGCAATACTTCCCGTTTTGGACGATGGAAGGCTCCTTTTGGTTAGGCAATATCGTCATCCGGTAGGCGACTTTTTATGGGAAATCCCAGCCGGGTTGATAGACCCAGGGGAATCTGCGCTTCTATCTGCAAAGCGAGAACTACGGGAGGAGACTGGGTATGCGGCCGAAGAATGGCGTAGACTACTTTCATTCTTCACATCTCCTGGATTCACTAACGAGACAATTACCCTTTACATAGCTGAGAATCTCAGTCAGATAGGTCAATTCGATCCCCAAGAGATCGATACCTATAATGCGTACAGCCTGTCAGAACTAATGGGTATGATTGAAGCGGGAAGCCTCCGTGATGCTAAGACGATACTTGCTATTCTCTTTTGGCAGTCCCAGTATACTTGATCACTTAGCATTGCCCCGAATTTCTGATTGATTGCTGATCTGAGAGCGAATAGATAGCTCAGGGGGAAACATTTCATGAATCAGCAGTGGCAAGAAAAACAGCCGTCTCGGCCATGGAAGCAATCTAGATTCTACCGTTTTGGCAGGGATAGCCGTGGTGAATACAACTTCTCATCTGGGTCGCTTCCTGGGAATTTCCGGTTCCTGGGTAACGGAGAGATAGGAGGAAAGGCTCGCGGATTGCTGTTTGTTGTGGATTACTTGGCCACACAGGCTAGTCTTACCTTGTATGATGACCTACTCAAGTTTCCTGATTCATTGGTGATAAGAACTGATGTTTTCGATGAATTCATGAAGAAAAGCGATCTCGATGAAGCAGTGCTTGCCAGGTGCGATGAGAGGTTTAGTCCAAACAAGTTGTACCAAAGCATTGTTCGCTCAGGGTTTCCCATATCTATACGCACGGCGCTAGAGGATTTTCTTTCAAGCGAGCAGCGCCCACTTGTTGTTCGTTCATCGTCTTTGATGGAAGACAGCGCAGAACACTCTTTTGCTGGCATTTACCTCTCGGAGTTCCTGACAAATACGGGAAGCAGAAAGCAACGCCTGGAAGAACTGCTTGCGTCCATCCGGCGGGTATATGCTTCCACCTTCGGAGAGAACGCGCGTGCCTACCGCAAGAGGCATCATCTATCTTGGCAGGATGAAAAAATGGCAATTTTAATCCAGAACATGATTGGCCAACACTATCCTGAGGATCTCTTTTATCCCCTAATTGGTGGGGTTGGGTTTTCTCTAAATTTCTATCCCTGGAGTGAGCGCCTTCGTTCTGAGGATGGCATTGTCCGGCTTGTGGTGGGAGTGGGGACCAGGGCGGTCGGACGGGAATACGCTCGCGTGTTTTCACCTAGGATTCCCGGCGTACGGCCTGAAGGATCAAGCGAAAGGGCAGTGATCAAGTATTCCCAGGAAATGGTGGATGTACTTGATATGCGACAACGACAGCTTAGCCATGTTCGGCTGTCTTTATTGAATAATAGGGCTTTGCAGAAGGTATGTTCAATAGTTGGCACAGATGGTTTCTTGAACGAGCCGGTTTCAGCCCTTTCCCTAACAGGCAGATATATTGCCTCTTTTGAGCGGTTTATAGGTACCAACAGCATTATGCCGTTCACGCCAATGGTGCGAGAATTACTCACCGCCCTTCAGGAGTTGTTTGAGCGTCCAATTGATATCGAATTCGCAGTTAACTTCCCTGCACCCGGTGAAGAAGGCAGCCCGCTGCTTTACCTATTACAAGCTCGTCCTCTTGGTGGAAGATCACAGCACCGTATTGTCCGCCTACCCAAGGTTTCCCATGAAGATACGCTGTTGGTCAGCCAAAGGGTATTGGGAAACGGTGTGCGAAAGAGAATTCATGATCTAATATTTGTCGATCCATCTACATATAGGTGGGCTGAAGGACACGCGATTGCCAGGAGGGTTGGTAGGGTGAACGATAGCTTGGCTGACAAGGGTTATGTCCTTGTCGGACCTGGCCGTTGGGGTACATCCAATCCGCAGCTTGGAGTGCCGGTTCGCTACGGAGAGATAGCCGGTGCGGTGGTTATTGTGGAAATGGCTACAGAAGCCTTCTCTCCTGACGTATCGTACGGAACGCATTTCTATGCTGACATGGTAGCAAGTGACGTACTGTATCTGCCCTTTGATGAGAGCCAGGGTGACTATCTAAACCGGCAGTTGCTGGATCTGCAAGGAGTGATGTCCTCGGATCCTTTTGTTAAACACGTTCATTTCAAGAAGGGTCTGGATGTCTACGTGGACGGAGAAAGCAAGCGTAGCTTAATCTGTGTTTCTCATGCGTAGGGATGAAGCCTATTAAGCCCTAAATGATCAAGGCATGCAGTGTTTTTCTTGAATGGCGTTTTGTGATATGATTAGGAAGTAAACTGAGTACGGGATGCCTATCCCAACCACATTGTACGTACTGGAGGAAAGCGTATGGCGGAGGTAGTGCTTGAGAAGGTATTAAAGAAATTCGGCGATTTTGTCGCAGTGAAGGATATTGACCTTCAAGTGGATGATGGTGCATTCACGGTACTAGTGGGGCCGTCTGGGTGTGGTAAGACTACCACTTTACGCATGATCGCTGGGCTGGAGGAAGTAACGAGTGGTCAAGTGAAGATTGGAGATAGGGTTGTTAACCGGGTGCCTCCGAAGGATAGGGACATTGCCATGGTGTTCCAGAATTATGCCTTGTATCCACACATGGACGTCTACAACAATATGGCTTTTGGACTTAAGCTTCGGAAAATCCCCAAGAAAGAGATCGATGAACGGGTACAAGCGGCGGCATCCCTTCTAGGAATTGAAGGAAAATTAAAGAGTAAACCACGTGAGCTATCCGGTGGACAGCGGCAGCGAGTAGCTGTTGGAAGGGCAATCGTGCGTGACCCTAAGGTGTTCCTGTTTGACGAACCGCTGTCTAACCTGGATGCCAAGCTACGTGTGCAGATGCGCACTGAGCTGGAGCAATTACACCATAAGTTAAAGACAACCACCGTCTACGTAACGCACGACCAGGTGGAAGCGATGACTTTGGGAAGTAAGATAGCTGTAATGCGTGATGGGGTTGTTCATCAGTATGCATCACCGCAAGAGACGTATGACCATCCGGCCAACCAGTTTGTAGCTGGGTTCATTGGTAGTCCCGCTATGAACTTCCTTTTTGGGCAAGCCAGTATGGAAGATGGTATGATTATCCTGGAAGGAGAGGGATTCAAGATTAAGTTGCCAGCGGATGGAAGGATAGAAACAGTGCCTGACCAGGTTGTAATAGGGATTCGACCTGAGGATCTTACCGGCCCACTGACAGAAGGGGAAAACCTTCTGGAGATGAAGGTCAAGGTAACAGAGCCCTTAGGAAACGAGTTACTTGTGTATGCTGATTGTGGTGGGCAGCAGATAGTTGCCAATTTGGACCCGCATACACGCGTTGAAATAGAATCTATTATCAAGTTATCACCAAATATAACTACACTCCACCTGTTTGAGTCAGAAACCGAAGCCACCCTGCTCTAGAAATTGACTGAGCTGTGGCTTGATCTGGTATCAGCGTTTCAGTCGAGGGACGCATTTTGTAGCGATAAGCCTTGCCCCTGTGCCTAGCAAATCTTCTGATATTATTTGTCCAATCTGAACCGGAGCTTCTACAGAGAGATGTTGTATGTAGTCCATAATCTGGACAAGTAGTCTTCTCGGTACAGGTTGGTCCGTTTTCACTGAAACTAAAGGTCGAATTCCACCGGTTACTTTAACACTGGTCGGGAGAACCCTCATAGGGTCAATTGCCTCTTGCTGGGCATAAGCCTTGCCACGAGGACAGAGATGCCCCTTTACGTTGATTACTTCCCCTTTTTCGATGTTGACGGTAATCTCACAGCCGATAGGACACGAAACACAGATGAGTTTCTTTTCCATTAGCCGGCCTTCACTTCTATGTTCGTCTCCGGCTGCTTAACTAGTTCACGAAGCTTTGCCTCTGGCAAACGTATCTCAATCATCTCACTTGGGCGCACAACTGGCAGCTTGCGGGATATAACATCTCCTATCTTAACGGTTGCCTGACTCATGGCCCGGGAAGAGCGTAGGTATAGCTTGGACTTCTCGGTATACGTGAGGTAGGTGGGTACCAGATGAAACACGTTGTCGCCACGCCTCAGGCGCGTTTGGCTTTCCTGGGGCAACTTGCCAAGCGCGTATTGAGCTGCTGATCTTCCAGCGAGTTCCCCCACGGCTGCAACTGAATCTACAAGGTCAAAAATCGCTACATTATTTCCAGCGGCAAACAGCCAGGGAACCTGGGTTTGCATGAAGGAGTTGACGACAGGGCCCTTATTTACGGGATCGAGGGGAGTAAATGGCATGATGAGTTCGTTTTCGGGGATGAGACCGATAGACAATATGAGAGTGTCTACTGTAAAGTGTTTCTTGGAACCGGGAATTTGGTTACGGGACTCATCCACTTCTGCTATTGTAACCCCAGTCAGTCGCTTGTTTCCCTCGACTGAGACGATTGTGTGACTGAGCAACAGAGGGATACTGAAATCTTCCAGGCATTGTACAACATTCCTAATTAAGCCTCCGGGAAAAGGCTGGAGTTCCACTACAGCCACCACATCCATCCCCTCTAAGTACAGCCTGCGAGCCATGATCAGCCCAATATCACCCGACCCTAATATCAAAGCTCGTTTGCCAGGTAGATATCCGTGAATGTTAACCAATCGTTGGGCTAGCCCAGCTGTGTAGATGCCGGCTGGGCGAGGGCCCGGAGACATGAGGCTGCCGTACGGCCGTTCGCGAGCCCCGCTCGCCCAGATCAGTGATCTAAAGCTGATGGTCGTTCTTCCTGCTGGTGACATCACTTGCGCGCTAGCACCATCCGGGTCTATATGAGTTAGACTACAACTGGTAATTACATTGGCGTTTGTAGCTGACAATTCCTTCAACAGGCGATCTCCAAATTCGGGACCTGCGAGTTCCTCATTATAGCGATGAAGTCCAAAGCCTGTGTGGATGCACTGATTAAGAACGCCTCCTACTTCATCATCCCGCTCCAACAGAAGCGTTTGAGCCCCAGCATTAGCGGCTGCTGTGGCTGCCGCCATAC
>JAGYNL010000156.1 GCA_018399865.1 Candidatus Bipolaricaulota bacterium
CTGCCTTGACCCAGTAGTAGTACGTAGCGCCAGGCGTTGCTGATGTGTCATCGTAATTTGTTGAGGTCTGCCAACTGCTCAGCGCTGTCTTTGTTCCCCGAGAGGAAGTGCCCCGGTAAACACGGTAGTAGCTTGCCCCACTTACGCTGTTCCATGTTATGCGTACCTTGTCTGTGTACGTCCCATCTGATGCAGATACGCCAGTCGGAGGAGAAAGAGAGACCGACGATGTGGTGAAGGACAGTATCTGCCCATATCCCCACCCAATACTGTTCCTTGCCCACGCTCGGAAGTAGTACGTCGTGTCAGCGGAAAGGCTGCTTGCCTGATAGTAGAAGACATTACCATCGACTGTGACATTTAAAGTATCATTGTCATTGCACGTTGCATCTGTCTGTGTCGACCAGCAAAAGGCTCTATCGAGAATGCCAGACCCCCCGTCATCAACAATCTGTCCCCACAAATAGGCGGTATTTGGCGTAACATTAGATGCGTCAGAAGTATCTACGACAGGGCACGTTACTGTTGATCCGTCAGAGACCTTCAATCGGTGTCCTGCGCACCAACCATTGTTGCTTCCAAACTGCGTATGCCACCAATAATATCCATCCACATATATGCCATTATCAGCGTCAGAAACTATCTGTCCCGTACTGCCTTCAGGCAACGTGGTTATTATGTCGTATTCTAGCCCATGACCTCCACGCATATTTAGGGAATCAGTAGTCTCTACCCAATCACCCGTGTCAAACATCCAAAGAAACTCGACTGATATCCAAGTGTTGTCAGACAAACCTAGACTATCCCAAAAAGTACCGTCAGCAAGGTCGATCCCCGCTGGATTCAAGACATATTGCCCATATGGATAATAGCCCGGAATCTCGCCACTATATTTTTGATTGTAATTGTGTAGGTAAGCTTCTTCAGCTTCTGGTACCCCTTGTCCCAGTCCTGGTTGTCCCCCATAATGTAAATAATCATAAATGATCCTCCAAGCTTCAGGATCCCAGTAATTGTCGTATATATTCCACGGACCGACATCCCATACAGGTTCAGTTACTGTATTCCCCCCATATGATAGTTTTACTTCGAATTCATGCCCTCCATTACTGCATAGAACACGCGTAGAAGGCAAAGCCACGAAATGATCGTGATATTCGATTACATGCCCGTTAGCTGTAGTACCTCCAACTAGTCCTTCTCGAGTCGCATAAATCGTGCCAGATAGACCCTTGGGAGTAGCCCCGGCCTTTCGACAAATGGGAGATATAACGCCCTCCCTTTCTGCAATGTCCTCTTGCCATGTTTTAAGCGGTGCTTCTGGCTCATCAGCAGAATAAAACACGGCCTCACCTGTGTATTTCCTCAGAGTAAATTCTACCCCCAAGGACATCAAAGCACCGGGGGATACCCATGCTTCATTAATTATTTCCAAATCGTATCCCGAAGCTCTTGCAATTATTGTGTACTGCTTACCAGGGAAAGGGGTTGGCACACTGTTAATTAGGAACTCACCATTTAGGTTACTAGTAGTCCTTAACCGGGATTCGTAATTAGGTGTAGTGAAAATGCCTTTGTTAGAAAGAATGAAGCTGCTAGAGGCCTTAGTTGTTGGCTGTAAAGGGCTATCAACCAAGATGATTTCTACTCCTGCAAGTGGCTCACCTGTCGTTGCATCGGTTACTGTCCCGTAAACATTGCCCACCAAATCACTTGGATCCATTGGTGCAGAGTGCAGATACGGACTAGCGGAGCAAACACCTACTACAAATAGTAGGATTATAAAGAACGGCCTGCTATGATGTGTCATGTGTCTAGTTACCGTCCCTTTGCAATTAGTTAGATTCTATACACTTCTCTGTCCTGTAGTTGTAGACATAGAGCTTTTCTACCAGCTGACTACGGCCTTTTAGTATAAATGCTTTAACTTCTATTTCTTCTTTACTTATCCATTTGGGCGAAAAAACTGAGAATCTTGTGTCTGGCTCCGGCAGAATTACCTGTTTCTGACCAGTACCATCGCATTTAACAACACAGACATGTGTTGTAGTCAAAGGACTATGGCCTTCCAGGTTGTAGGATGTAAAAGCTATTAGGTCGGAGTCTCCCGACCAAATCGGATTTGCTGCGCCTTGACCAGGGAGTAAATTGCTTACTATCTTCCTGCTTGCGTCGTATATTTTCGTTACCCATAGCACCGGCTTCCCCGTTTCACAAGATATAAATGCAGTCTTTCCCCTATCAGGAGATAAGACTCCATTCAACTCATGTAGTATACTGGCAACATCAACGGAAGATCCGCTTGGTATCACTTTGACTGCTTGAATCTGCGCTCCTGTACAACAAATGACAAATGCAAAAATCACAATTGTAATAAACCAGTCTCGCTTAGCCATGATAACCAGTATATCCACCGCTTGCGCTATTCATTCCCCATAGCCCCTAACTTGTGTTCCAATAAAGCTAATCATCTCGCCCCAAGCCTTTGGGGCCTCCCGTTCCAAAGACGAAAATCCCTATTCGCATGTTTTTAGGAGAGGGAGCCAGCAGTAACCTATCACGAACTAATAACCCAGACCTAGCTCCTTTCAACTCCTGCTTTCCCAGTATACTACCACCAGCGAATTCGCCTTCTAGAAGACTGATAATTTGACAAATAATACTAGCACTATCAGGCTATAAATACAAATCTCTTTACCATAATACAACCGGTTGCTTGTTGCTAGTACGCCTATTGTTACCATAACAGCGCTTTCCTTATAATAGCGGCTTTTGTAACGTGGCTAACACGCTGGACGGCGTGAAGTTGCAACTGGTAGACGAATCTGCCTGTTTAGAATCGTTTTGAAGCTAGCTCATACAACATATTGCCTGGCATTTGTTTACTACTGCCGTATTCCGGGACACCTCCAAGATCAGGCTAGTTCAGAAAGCACTTGGTCGCTCTAACTTAGCAACAACGCAGATCTACAACCACATCGTAGATGACGAACTTGAGGACGCTCTTAAATCCTTTCGTCAACCGGCGTTCGCGTAAAGGGTGAAAAACAATGAAGAGCTTATACTTCTATGTAGAAGATGAGAGAACGATAGGGGTCTGCGAACTGACAGAAGAGTACTACCAGAATGCGAAGATCTATCGCAATGGAGAATGGGTGAAAACAGCACCCCTAGAGCTAGTGGCACACACAAGACCATGTGACAGAGCGTTTGCTGAAAGGCATATTGGTAAGGAAGCACTGAGCAAGGCCTAGAAGATTGGCTACGCACTACGCATCGGACAAGGCTCTGGCGGGTGAAAAACCTGGTGGGAAGCGAGTGGGGTAGGCGATTGTATTGGTTGAAAAGGGCATCTTAGTTGAGCTTGTAGCCATGATGAACCCGGAGGAGCACGGTCTCCTGCAGAACTGAAGCCAAATCTTTACTAGAATCCAACCAGTGCATCTTGTGATAGGCGGAACGACCGATACGGCCCCAAGTCTTTATAAGGCAAAGATCCCCCCATAGGTCTTCGCTTAGCTCAATACGGTAGTAGCGGTAGCGGTTCGCCTTGGGATCGATTGAGCGCCAGTATCCCAGCGTGATGCGTCTCATATTACTCTTCATGCGCACCAGCGTCTTCACCGAGGACCTCTTGCTGGAGGTGACTTTGCTTTCCCTTGTCGGCGTAGTCAGAAAGAGCGCGTTCTAGGGCTACGGTTACAAGCTCTGATTTGGTCACATCGCGTTTGATACGCCGCATGTCTAGCCATGCATCGTCTAGAGCATCTACTATGTCTTGTGGTATGTAGAAGGTCGCCTTCTTGCGTTCTTGTTCGCCTTTTAGCTTATGTGAGCTTGGCGCTTTGCTATCTCCTGACAGGAAAATATCAGCACCTTTGCCCTTCACTGAGGGACGTTTATTAGCCATCACGTAACACCTCCTTTGCTAGCTCCCGGTAGACCAACGCGCCCTTGGACTTGGGCAAGTAAGAAAGTATGGGCTCGCCGGCAACGGTCGCTTCAGCAAACTTGATGGTCCGACTGATTATCGTTTTGTATATTTGGCCACCTAACACGCTTTCGAGCTCCTCGGCTGCTTCACTTGCATGTACCGTGTGCGCTTGATGCAAGGTTCGAAGCACCTTGGCCGTTAATTCAGGATTGCCCTTGCGCTGTACCTTGTTAAGCACTGCCGTTAGCTGTTTCAAGCCGCGCATGGCAAGGTACTCGGTTTGTACCGGGATGATGACGCGATGGGCGGCCATCAACGCATTTGTGGTTAGGACACCAAGGCTTGGCGGACAGTCGAGAAACACATAATCATACTGATCATTAACTTTATCCAATGCAGAGCGCAAAGTGCGATCCCAGCCAATCTCGCCCAACAGTTCGCCTTCCGCTCCAGCAAGATCGAGGTTAGCCGGAGCAAGGTCGACACCATCAGTCTTTGTCTGGGTGATTATTTGGTCTAGGGAAACGCCCTCGTCGATGAGGACACCGTAAATAGTGGTGTCGAATGTGTCTGGATCGAATCCAGCAGCTGTA
>JAGYNL010000157.1 GCA_018399865.1 Candidatus Bipolaricaulota bacterium
GTATCCAAAAAAGATCCTTAACCGGCCCATTGGCCCTCCCTGACTAACATCAAGCTGACGAACGTTGCCCTTACCTGCAGGTTGTTCGTATCTATCACTATCCAAGTATTCCATTTTGACCTCAGCTTCGCACTTATGTATTCTCTCACACTTAATAGATACAAGCAACGGCTGGCAATCTAGTTCTTGGCTTTTAAGATGATTGATGCCTTACTTTGCTACTTCTTTCTTTGCGGACCGCTTTGATATGCCCTTGGTTTCAAAACCCTACCAGCGATGGAAAGGATAAGCTTATTCGAATCCTTTTGGTTAGTTTGATGTGGGAAGAGAAGGAATTAAGAAGCAGTGGTGTTTCCGGGTTGTGCTTTTACTGTCTATGAAGCCAGATGCAAAAACAGACAAACGCTACTGCACGTATTTTTGCTCCTGTTTACAGCTTAAGCTATGATTCTTGTAGTAGGCCATTTATAGCTTTTTGAGGCATCTTGGGGAGGTCAGACTGAACGCGCGAAGGATTATTGCAATCGTAATTGGGGTTCTGATTCTGCTTGTTGGTGTTGCTCTTTTGTTTGCTGGTGGGGCGCTGGTTGGCATCGATCAAGGGCTTACCGATGAAGAAGGTTATCTAACATTACCTCGTGCCGAGTTTGAGCGCGAAACATATGCTGTGGTGGGAGAGCTATCACTTGAAGACGATTGGATATGGTGGTTTCGCCACCCAGCTACTGTGCGGATTCGGATGACAGGTGATCGGCCGGTGTTTATCGGTATAGCAGACCGCACAGACGTAAAGGCGTATCTTTCCGGGGTTTCTTATTCCCGGATTGATGAGATGGACTTTCAGCATTACCGCAGAAGCGGGGTTTGGAGAACAGATTATCTTGATTATGTAGGGTTGGATGCACCATTGCTTCCATATGACAAATCCTTCTGGCATGTCAGCGTTCAGGGCGATGGCGCACAAGAGCTGAGCTGGGAGATCCAGCCTGGTCATTGGATGATTGTTGTAATGAATGCTGATGGATCGCGTGGGGTCCATGCTGTCGGTACTGTGGGCGTTAAGGCTCCCTGGCTTCTGGGCATCGGCATAGGGCTTTTGGTTTCAGCAGTAGTGTTTATTGCCATCGGACTGGTTCTAGTGCTGCTGATCGCGCGGCGGACACGGGTATCGGTCAGTTCAGAGGGGCCGGAGGAGACGCTTCTCAAAGCAAGCGCTTTCCCGCTTACGCTGAAGGCAGAGTTGACCGAACCATTATCCCCTGCTTTCTGGCTTGTCAAGTGGTTTTTGCTGATACCTCATTTCGTCGTACTGGCGTTTCTGTTGGTGGGATTTGTGTTTAGTTGGCTCTTTTCTCTTTTTGCAATTTTGTTTACCGGTAGATACCCTCGCGCGCTGTTTGACTATAACGTGGGGGTGATGCGTTGGATGTGGAGGATCGCTTTCTACAGCTACCAAGCCCTTGGTACTGATCAGTATCCTCCCTTCAGTCTTCAGGCGGGTGGTTATCCAGCCGATCTTGATGTTTCTTATCCAGAAAGGCTTTCTCCTGGACTTGCTTTTGTAAAGTGGTGGTTGCTAGCCATACCCCACTACATTGTTATAGGACTACTACAGGGAGGGGGAGGATATAACTCCTGGGGGCTGACCACCATTTTAACCTTGTTTGCTGGAGTAACCATGCTGTTCACCGGAAGATACCCCAAAGACATTTTTCGTCTGGTGGTAGGCATGAACCGCTGGACATTTCGGGTGTTTGCCTACGTAGCTTTAATGACCGATGTGTACCCTCCCTTCCGATTGGAGGAATAGCATAGAGGTTAGTAATAACTTCACGGTTGATGAACTACTAAGTAAGCCCTAGGCAATATCAATTTACGGAGCGGCTATATTCTTTGCTAATGTAAGGAGTTTGTTGTTCTGGTTAAGCATTGGAAGTTTCTGCAATCATATTAGTCTTCACTTATTATCAAATAAGTACTAAATGAGAAATCGGGTTTACCGTCTAGGAAGGGCAAGAACGCTGGTATAGGTTGAAAACTTCATAGCAGGGCGTTAGCCTTCTGGCACGTAGAAGGGCTAAGTTATGCAGGTATCTGCAATTGGTACCTTCCATAAAACTGACAAAGCCCGATAGAGAGGAGGAAGTTTTGCGTAATACGGATGTATTGATAATTGGAGGTAGTGCTGCTGGACTTACTGCTGCGATCTCTGCTCGGCGTTTCAATCCTAAGGCGCAGATCACA
>JAGYNL010000158.1 GCA_018399865.1 Candidatus Bipolaricaulota bacterium
TCCAATCTGTATCCACCATTCACCCATTACTATTCACCATTTACCTTTCACCCATTGCCTATTTGGTTATGGTTGTTCCGGTTTTTCCGTCAAGTGCATCTACTGCTTTACTGAGCGAGGTAATAATCGCTCTTTCTCCTCCAGATTCAATGAATCTAATTGCCGCTAGCATCTTGGGCTCCATGGATCCCTTGGCAAAGTGACCCTCAGCATGGTAGCGCTTGGCTTCTTCAATGGTAATCGTCGATAAGCCTTTCTCCTGTGGTGTCCTGTAGTTTAGTTTTACCTGATCCACATCCGTTAGAATGAGGAAGATCTTTGCCTCTACATCTACAGCAAGCCGTTCGCCGGCAAGGTCCTTATCTATGACCGCGTCTACTCCTATAAGCTTCTCTCCTTCTTTGAGTACTGGGATCCCGCCTCCACCGGAAGCGATGACTATGGTACGGGCCTCCACCAGTTGCCGAATGGCTTCCTTTTCGAAGATTTCAATTGGATCGGGAGATGGGACTACCCTTCGCCAGCCTCGACCAGCATCTTCCCTGATGTGGTATCCCTTTTCTGATTGCAGGTTCTTGGCCTCTTCCTCACAATAGAATGGGCCGACCGGCTTTGAGGGATTCTGAAAGGCACGATCTTGCTTGTCGACTACCACTTGGGTAACGACGGTAGCAATGGGCACTTCTCCCTTGCCCTTATCGACCAGGAGGTTATGCAAGGTTTGTTGAACCATGTATCCGATAAGACCCTGTGATTCTGCGCCACAAACATAAAGGGGCATGGGTGCTGCGCAATCCTTGGCAGTTTCGTTTTGCAGAAGAATATTGCCTACTTGGGGTCCATTTCCGTGAGTGATTATGATTTTGTATTTGCCGGATTCCACCATTTGTGCCAATTGCTGGCATGTGGTCTCCACGTTCTTCATTTGCTCAGCGAATGTCCCCCGCTGTCCGGGTTGCAGGATGGCATTGCCACCCAGCGCGATGACTGTTACCTTCTTTTCGTTGTTCATTTCATCACCTTGCCTTCATGGTGTATGTTTAAGTCTTGTTATTGCTCTATTTGCTACAACTTATGCTAGCAGTGTTTGATTTATAAACATTGCTATTACTTCCAGGGCCTCTCTAAGGGATGAAAGCTTGAGGAATTCATCTGGCTGATGCGCCTGAGCAATATCACCCGGCCCGAATACAACAACAGGAACCCCGAGCCTGGGTACAATTTCCACCGCATCGGTTGAGTAGGGGGCGATTTCTACCTTTGGCTGCTTGCCGCTCTTTTCAACAACTGATAGGAAGTCACGGATATAGGGGTTCTGGGGATCACTTACGATCGGCGGTTTGTAGCTGAATACTGTGGATGAAAAGTTGGCTTTTACGCCTTCAGCAGTGGCCTTGCCATGTCTATTCACTAGCTCAACCATCATGTTCTTGTCATCGTTTGATACCACCCTGGAATCGAGACGAACCTTGGTGGTAGCGGGCACAATGTTTACCTGACATCCGCCGTTGATCTGCCCGATGTTGAGGGAGGTGGTGCCTCGACCAGGAGTCTCAGGGAAGTTGAGTGCATCTTTTGCAAGCTTTAGGCAAAACTCGGCAGCTGGAATTATTGTGTTTGTCCCTTGACTGGGCATTGATCCATGGGCTGCTTTTCCTGTGAATGTTGCCTCTATCCACAACTCTCCCTTCTGTCCGCAGTAAGTCTTGCCCGCGGTAGGTTCGGTGATTAACAGGAACAGAGCATCATCGATCAGACCCGAGTCAGCAACCGACGCTGCGCCCCGGTAGGCGTATTCCTCATCGGCGGTGAGGGCAAGAACCAGGCTTTTTTTTGGGCGTAATCCGCTTCGCTTGACAAGCAGCGCCATCTCGATGATGGTTGCCACGCCGCTTTTCATATCTGCCGATCCAAGGCCCCACATTCGCCCATCGTCAATGCGGGGTTCAAAAGCAGGTACAGTCCAGTTGTCCTGTTCAGCATTTACCGTGTCTAGATGTCCGCAGAGGACGATCGATCCGCTTTCTTGGCCGGGGATTCTAACTACAAGTGAGCTTCGAGTCTCACAAAGTGGTACTACAGTGGATTGGATGTTGTTTTCTGTGAGAAGCTCTCTCACTACCCCCACGATTTGGTTCTCGTTTCCAGGGGGATTCACGCTACAAGTAGATACGAGCTTCTGTAAAATAGAGATAGTCTCATTGTAAACCAAGTCATCAACAGTAATCATCACATAATCCTCCGTAGTTTTGGATCGAGTCGATCGCGCAACGCATCCCCTAAAAGGTTAAATGAAAGCACTGCTGTGGCTAGAAATAGGCCTGGAAAGAGGATGATCCATGGTGCGCGAGTGATATATGTTCGGCCTTCGTTCATCATTCCTCCCCAACTGGCTATGTGAGGTGGAATGCCAACGCCAAGGAAATTCAAAGCTGCTACTTCCATGATCGAGAAGGCAAAGGTGAACGTCGCTTGCACGATAACAGGGGAGATAAGGTTGACTGAGATGTGTCTTAGAAGGATGCGAAACGGTGTCATTCCCAGGGCTCGCGCTGCTTCGACATATGTGTTTTCTCTAAGCGATAGCGTTGAGCTGTAAACAACGCGTATCATCCGCGGTGTCCACACAATTCCTACGGCAACGATCACATTGATAATTCCTGGCTTCTCGAGAATAGCCATAAGTGAGAGGGCAAGAATTATGGCCGGGAAAGCCATCATTGCATCGACAATGCGCATCATGACCAACCCAAAGCGGTCGTAAAAACCACATAACATACCGATTGGAAGCCCGAGGAGAAGGGCAAATCCCGAGATAGATACACCCAGAAGCAGCGTAATGCGCGTTCCAGATAACGCCCGGCTGAGAATATCGCGACCGAAGTTATCCGTTCCTAAAAGGTGGCTAGGGTTTGGAGCCTGAAGCCGATCTGACACGTTTAATGTGTTCGCGCCGTATGGAGAAATGAGTGTACCAAAGACAGCAATGAATAATAGGACTACAAGGATAAGGACCGCTGAGAAAGTGGTCCTGCGTTTGGTCATGAACTTCCACGTGCTGGTCAGAACCCTGTTGGCTAAGGAGGGCTGATGTGTTGGTGTCTTTGTGTGGTTAGTGATAGTAGGCACTGCCTCTCCTTATCCTAATGGTACCTGATGCGTGGATCTAGTGAGGCGTAAGTCAGGTCCGTGGCAAAATTGACCAGTACATATAAGACTGCTACGACCATCATAATCCCCTGGATGACTGGATAATCACGCTTCAATACCGATTGCACAATCAAGCTACCAACACCTGGAAGAGCAAACACGTTCTCGGTTACAACCGCTCCTGAAACC
>JAGYNL010000159.1 GCA_018399865.1 Candidatus Bipolaricaulota bacterium
TTGGTTGTATCTTCTTCCTAGCATCTATTTATGTGGTAAAATTTGTTTCAATCAGCCGATTGGAGAGCCAGGTGGCAGAAGTGATAGAAGAGCAAACGTTAGCACTTAAGGAACAATCGGCGTTGCGTGAACGTCTTGCGCAGAAAGACGATCTTCAAGCTATTGAGGACGTTGCTCGCGAGAAGCTGGGATTAGTAAAGCCGGGAGAGCAGTTAATCATCTTTGTCGAAGGAGATTGAACTTGGCAGCCAAATTCGTTCATCTCCACACGCACTCTGAGTACAGCATTCTTGACTCTTCATGCAAGATAGGTGCCTTGCTGGACATGGCAAAGGCCAATGAGATGGATGCACTTGCCATAACTGACCATGGAGTAATGGGTGGTGCTGTCAAACTCTATCGTGAAGCTAAAAGGCGGGGTATTAAACCGATAGTTGGCTGCGAGATCTACGTCTCTCCAGGTGATAGGCGTGAGCGCAAGTCACGAAATGGGCAAAAGTACTTTCATCTAGTTCTATTGGCGGAGAACGAGCGCGGTTACTCGAATCTAGTATCCATTGTCAGCCTGGCACAGACGGAAGGCTTCTATTATAAGCCGCGTGCGGACAAAGAGCTGCTGCGGCGACATCACGATGGACTTATCGCTCTTTCTGCCTGCAAGAGTGGAGAAGTGCCAAGGTTGCTGCTGGCTGGGCGAAAGGATGATGCACGAGCTGCAGCATCGGAGTATGCGGAAATATTTGGTGAGGGGAATTTCTATATTGAGTTGCAGGATCATGGAACTGAGACCGATAAACGTCTGAAAGAGGAATTGGTTAGCCTGGCGGGTGCATTAGGCCTTCCGCTTGTCGCTACAAATGACATTCATTACCTAACGCCTGAGGACCGGTTGGCCCATGAGGTGCTTCTCAATATCAGGGCAAACAAGAAGATCCACGATGAAGATCGTATGAGGTTTGAAGGAGATGGTTATCATTTCCGCTCGGAAGCCGAAATGAGAGAGCTGTTTTCTGATATTCCGGAGGCTATCGACAACACGCGGGTTATTGCCGATCGCTGCAATGTAGAGATAGAGTTGGGAAACAGCGTTATCCCACCCTTCCCGCTGCCTGATGGTGTTACAGCAGACGAGTACTTGCGTGAAATTGCCTACCAGGGAGCAAGATCAAAATACGAGGAGATCTCTCCCGTGGTTAGTAAGCGACTTGATTACGAGCTGTCCGTAATTGAGAAAATGCATTATGCCACCTACTTTCTCATTGTTTGGGATTTTGTCCGTTTCTCAAAGGAGCAACATATCCCGGTCGGACCGGGGAGAGGATCAGCGGCGGGGAGTCTTGTTTCTTACTGCATCGGGATAACGCGCGTTGATCCTCTCCGCTACAACTTGATCTTCGAGCGCTTCCTTAACCCCGATCGAGTCAGCATGCCCGATTTCGATATTGATTTCTGCGTTAAGGGCAGAGACAAGGTGATCGCCTATGTTCAAGAGAAGTATGGACATGACTGCACCGCTCAAATCGCCACCTACGATCGGATGGCAGCTCGCAGTGTAGTCAGGGATGTGGGAAGGGTGCTGGGCGTGGCGTATAGTACCACCGACCATTTAGCTAAACTAATTCCTTATGGACTTACCCTGCGTGTGGCGGTGGAAAGAGTGGCTGAATTGCACGAGCTATATAACAGTGACCCTGCGGTAAAGCAGATTGTAGATATCGGGCTGCGATTGGAGGGACTGGCGCGCAACACTTCCACTCACGCTGCCGGGGTTGTTGTTGCGGCCAGGCCACTGCAGGAAATTGTTCCGCTTATGCGACTGGGTGAGGGAGAAGTGGTAACTCAGTATGACATGACCGACGTTGATGCAGTGGGATTACTGAAGTTTGACTTCCTTGGG
>JAGYNL010000160.1 GCA_018399865.1 Candidatus Bipolaricaulota bacterium
AGTAAAGAAAGGAGTAGCTGTGCCGCCAACCGATCTTCTTTTCTTATCAGCAAAAGATACCACAAAGCTATTGCCTCCACCTTCTAAGCTGATCGATCTTCTGGAAACCATGTTCCGGCATAAGGCTGCAGAAAAGACGGAGATGCCACCCAAACTTGGCATTCATCCCTTTGAACAATCCTTTATACATGCAATGCCCGCTTCCGTGAGTGCGCTGGAGGCTGCTGGAGTAAAATGGATATCCGCGTATCCAGACAACTCGCGTTTGGGTCTTCCCCAGATAAGCGGTCTCATAATTCTTAATGACATTAATACCGGTATTCCAAGAGCAGTTCTCGACGCATCGGCCATAACTGCAGCGCGAACGACGGCGGCTTCAGCATTAGCTGCCCGTTATCTTGCCCGCAAGGACTCACACACGCTTGGAATTCTCGGCTGTGGTGTCCAGGCCCGAAGTCACTTGGCAACATTCGCATCAGAATTTGAGCTTCACGACGTTTTTGCCTATGACATAAACAAGAAGATCTCCAAGGGTTTTGCCCAAGAAATGGAAGAAAACTTAGCGATTTCAATCCATCCTGTTGATAGCCCAAGACAAGCTGTGGAGAACTGCGATCTGGTGATAACCGCTGGCCCAATCACAAACCCTCCGCACGCAACGATTAAAGACGGGTGGCTTGCTCCCGGCACGTTTGCCTCCTCAATTGATTACGGATCCTACTGGCACCCAGACGCAATTGCGCAGATGGATCTTCTTTTCACCGATGATTGCAAGCAATACGCGTCGCATCAGAGCAACGGATACCTGCGGGGCCTTCCTTCCATCGGACACGAACTATCAGAACTGGTGACCGGCCAGCACCCCGGGCGTACGGACCAAGAGCAACGCACCTTTGCCTGCAACCTGGGAATCGCCCTGGAGGACGTCGTGGTTGCCAAAGAGGTAGTAGATCTAGCCAACGCACAGCAAGTAGGACTGCGATTAGCATTCTAATACCCAGGACAACAACTAATAACGCATCAAGCAAGAAGTGAAATTCTAATCCAAGAGCTTGCATGACGGTGCTACATGTAATTAAGCCACAAAAATGAATGTTTCAGCCCACTACCATGCGCAACCAACACCGATTCACACAATCGTTAATAGTTAAGCCAAACTAGAGGCGCAAGCCTGGGGCAAATCCTTTACAGGACATAAACTTCGAAGATGACGACTCATCGCGCGGAGTTATCAACAAGGTCGATTATTATATCATCCACACGATTCATTCCCTCACGACTCACCCGAGCGATATTCTCAATTGTCCGTTCGAGCGTGGTGGCTGCCACCCCTTGGTCATGGTCAATCGCCATCCCCCGCACGGAAAACAAGGCTGCCAGATAGGCTTCATGCGCAGCTGTACCCACCTTCAATGCACACGTGGCCTTTGCCCCGTCGCAGAACATCCCTGCTGTATTGGCTAGTAGGATGATCGCCGCCTGCTCGATCTCCGTCTGGCTTCCCCCATACAGGAGAGCCATGCCCGCAGCGGCACCAGCGCCAGCAGCCACGGCACATCCACAAACCGGTGAAAGCCGACCAAGTTTCGCTTTAATGAAGCTGGTCGTCAGGTGGCTGAGCAATAGCGCACGCGCGATCTGCTTTATGCTTCTGCCCAGCGCTTCTCCAAGCAGCGCCACGGGCAGGATGGCTGTAATCCCGTGATTTCCGCTGCCTGCGCTACTCATCACCGGCATCTTGCCCCCGGCCATACGCACATCGGACGCCGCGTAGCAGTGGGCGCGGATACGGTACCCAAGGTCATCGCTGATCTCGCCTTCTTCAACCAACTCCTGTAGGACTTTGGCGAACAAGCGCGGAGTCGCTCCTTCACGGCGCAGGCCAGCCTGGGCTATCGCCTTGTTCATGCGCACACCTTCCATGAGATAGGCTTCGTCCATCGTATCAAGGCTATCGATGAACGAGAACAGGTCAGCATATGTTAGGCCGGCCATATGCATAGACACCAAATCCCCCTGCGGAGCACGCTGCGCATCATTCTTCTGGAACAACACGCAGCCATTCTTGATTACCTTGACAATGTTAGTATGCGCTTCATCAATCACACATGTAGCGGAATCGCCCCGCGAGGTAATCGTTGCTTCGACATATACGCCATGGCGATCCTTGTCGTGGAGAATTTGCACTTGTCCACGCTCGACCATAGTCACTGCTGCTTTTACATCTTGTGGGAGACAGTCTTTCAGCACCTCCAACCCGTAGTCCGCGCACCCACACTTAATCGCCAATGCCGCTGCGATCTTGTTGCCCCGTGCTCCCTTTACTCCCGGAATGGACACAGCAACACCGTTCTTGTAGATACTTGCACTGACTATCACCCGGACTACGGTATCCTCTGTACGGCTGGGGAGCTCCTGCCCCGCGCGAGCCACGGCCAAAGCCACCGCTCCGGGCTCGGTACAGCCCAACGCAGGACGCACCTCTTGGCTCAAAAACTCCTTCACGGTAAACATTGATCGCTCCTCGTGTGTGAGCACGATCACGCTCTAAAGGCACAGCTCGCGCATTTTACTGGCCGATGGGATACCTCGTTCAGTCCAACCGCGAAGAGAATAATACTCCTGCAACGCTTCCTCAAACGCCGTGGGGATCTTCCCCTGGCGAGGGCCCTGCTTTGCCGCCGCGAACATGCGTGCAGGCAGCCTATCGTCTGCACTGCCTATGCCGTCGCGGATATTTACCATTCGCTGCAGATTAAACCCTCGCTCCCCTGCCTGCATCAACGCAGCATCGTCCAACTCCCATCCAGTTATCGCGTTCAACGCCTCACGCATGTGAGTAAGGGATAATCCGTTCAACGGCATCATATTGCACAATACAAGCGAATCTACCACCACTCCATAATTCTGAAAAAGCATGGCTAGCTTTGCCTTTCCCTCCATGGAGAACCGCTCGCTTACGCTATCGTACCCTACCTCGGGGATGAGTATACCTAGTTCTCCAGCATGGGGAAACGAGTGCGTATGATCAGCTCCGCGCGTGGTTGTGGCGTAATTGACAGCCAGGCTGAAGTGACAGCGGGGATCATGCGCGGGAAAATCCATACCCTTGACCTCCACTATGAATTCGGGGGCCTCACCGCCGATCTGTTCAGCAGCGTGTCTGATTCCCCTTGCAAATGTCGCTCCGAATCCTTCCTTAAGGCCAATTTGGCGGATGAGCTCGAGCAAACTTCGCCCGTCGCCCCACTCCAGGGACAATCCTTGTACATCTCCAGGCTTAATAAGCCCCCTCTCCCGGCACTCCATGCTAAACGCGACAAATGAACCGGCAGATATCGTATCTATCCCAAGCCTGTTACATATGTCATTCGCCTGGGCAATCACGGCCAGATCATCAACCAAGCAGTTGGAACCAAGCATGCCCAGCGTCTCGTATTCCGGCCCAGCCCCGCGCAGAACAACGCCGCCATGAGAAAGGGATATATCCCGATGGCAGCCAATTGGGCACGCAAAACATGGATTAGGTCTTGCCGACAGGTACTCGGTGAACTGAGGAGCGCCAATCATTTTTGCTCCTTCAGGCCATACATCCCCCGCCCAATACCTTATGGGCAAATCACCAACGGATTCACAGAACACGACATCGTTCGCCGTGCCATGTTTCCGATAGGTATCTCGGGTGGCTTCAATTAGCTGTGGGTTCACCCTACGGATGAGCTCTGTCAAGCGATCACGATTAGCTAAAGCAACGCGCCTTTCACCGGACACCGCCACAGCCTTGAGCCGCTTCGCCCCCATGACTGCCCCTAGTCCACCGCGCCCGGCAAAAGAATGCCCGTCCACAGCAAGGCAGGCGATAGCCACCTGTCTTTCCCCAGCAGGCCCAATAGTGACAATGCTTGGGGAAAGCTCACCCAGTTCCTGTCGCAACATCTCGTATGTCTGTATAGCGTCCATCCCCCACAGGTGGGAGGCATCACGCAGTTCGAGTCCAGCTTCTGTGAGCAAAGCGTACACCGGGGACGGCGAACAACCACGGATGGAGATCGCGTCAACCCCCGTGTGCTTGAGCTTCGGACCAAAGTCAGCACCAGCCCCGCTTACACAGAACGTGCCTGTGAGGGGGGACTTGGATATCGCCATCCATTTCGCACTTCCGGGAAACGCGCTTCCTTGCACCGGCCCTGTGGCCATTATTAACAGGTTTTCCGGGCTATAAGGCTCCACTTCCGGTCCCACGTTGTCGTAGAGTAACTTCGCCCCAAGGCCAGATCCCCCTATAAACTGCCGATAGATCCGCTCTGGCAGCTCCACGATCTTCCCCCTGTGCCCGGTCAGGTCGATCTCCAGTATCTTTCCCCAGTTGCCAAACATGCTATTCCGCCCCTTTCCCCTGAGTGCTGGGTTTACGTACCTCCGGGGGAAGCAGGTGCGGTTTGCCCAGCGTCCTTGCATAGTAGTAGAGCCTTGCCGCATCCTCCACGGCTACTGTTCGCACTAACGTGGAGTCCAGATCCTTACCCACTACGAACAAGCCGTGGTTACGTATGATCATCGCCGGAGCCTTTTGCAAGGCATCAACCACAACGCGGGCCATTTCTTCTGTACCGGGCATAACGAACGGGACCACGGGCACCTCACGCGCAGCAAAGTAAAGCAGCTCATAATTTGCCGCAGGCAAGTGGTCCTCCACCGAGGCAACCGCGGTGCAGTACACAGCATGCGCATGAATGACTGCATTCACCCAGGGAAGTTCGCGATATATCATTGTATGGGTAGCTACCTCCGAGGTTGGAACCCTCCCTGGGGCAGCTTCGATCACTGTCCCATGCACATCTGTTACCACAACGTCTGCGCTCGTCATCGTATCATAGCGTACCTGCGAGGGCGTAAGCGCTATCAGGTCAGTTTCCTGATCGCGAACACTCACATTACCGCCCGCTCCCAACTCGCGCATCAACCCGCAACAACATAGGTCGGCACAAGCCTTGATTACCGCCTCACGCTGCTGTTCCAGCTTCATCTTTCACTCTCCCTTATTTTTCTTAAGCCGCTCACGGCACAAGCACAATCTTTATCTCATCCTTGCACGAAGTGAGTTTGTCGTATACGTCTTGGATTTCGTCCAGCGGTGCGCGCGACGTTATCGTGCGCGATAGGTCAACCATGCCAGTGCGCATCAGATCCCACGCCATCTGCACATACTGAGGAGTCGTATGTAGTACGCCAATGATAGTCAGCCCATGATAATGCAGGCGCTCTGTGGGGACAGTAATCGTTGTCCCGCCCTTGCAACCGCCGTATTCCACAACCCTTCCTCCCTTGCGGGTGAAGGCAATAGCTAATTCCCAGGTTTTCGGGGTTCCTGCCGCCTCGATCACTACATCGCACCCCCGGCCATCAGTCAGCTCGGCGATGCGTGAGTTAACGTCTTCCTGTTCAACATTAATTGGGATAACCCCATCAATGCTTCCCACGAGCTCCAGTCGCGATGGCACGAGGTCCATTACTAAGACTGAATCAGCACCATATAGCTTGGCCAATTGGGCCATGCCATAGCCCTGAAAACCAGCTCCAATTATCCCCACCTTGTCGCCAGGTACAATCCCGGCGCGAGCCGCTCCGTACACTGTGCAGGCAAATGGCTCCAAAAGGGAGGCTATTTCGAAGGAGAATCCTTCTGGAATTGCAAATGTGCTAGTCCTTACTATCGCGGCAGGGACAAGGATGTACTCCGCGTACGCACCCCAGTTCACAATAAGGTTGTCACACAACTCGAACTGCTGCCTCTTGCAATAGTAGCAGTGGTAACACGGAGCAGAGTTGTGAAACGCAACGCGATCTCCAACCTTCCATTGCTCAACGCCTTCACCTACCTCGTGCACTATCCCCGAGCATTCATGCCCCCAGGGAACGGTGGGAAATACCTGGTTAGGTCTGCCGCGCAAAAATGTCTTCAGATCGGTGCCACAGGTAGTCGCCGCTTTAACTTGTACGACGATTTCCCCCCCGTTAGGGACGGGCTTGTCGAGCTCTGTCAAGCGGATATCCCCGATTCCATAAAGCCCAGCAGCTTTCATTTTTAACCCTCCTTATTATGCAATTGATCAACCTGACTCTGTCCCTGTTCTTTCAACGCTTCTGCCAACCCATCGTAGACGCCGGAGTTATCGAGGAGATCCGATAATTCGCAATAAGTCTCGTAGAGCATGTCATACAAAGCCTTGTTCTCTTCATTGGGCAAGGTCTTGTCTTCAACATGCACAAAGCGATCGACCGGCTCAACAAGCGAAGTGAATGCGCCCATCGCATACGCAGCAAGCATTGCCACTCCGAACGCGCCCACCTCATCTCGGTCAAGCTTGACAAAAGGTATCCCTAATATATCAGATTTAATTTGACGCCATAACCGGCTACGCGCCGCCCCGCCGATAGACCGAATCTCCGAACAGGGAATGTTGCGCGCCCGGATGCGTTCCAGGGCGCGACGCGTCTCAAATGCTATTCCTTCCAGCACAGCCTTACCGATCTGCTCTCGGGTTGTTGCAAGTGACAGCCCAACAATACCCCCGCGCGCGTTTTCCCGTTGCGGACGGCGGCGTCCAGCAAAATGCGGAAGAAGCAAGAGCCCCCCTGCCCCTGCCGGAACACGGCCAATCTCAGCCTCCACTGAATCAAACTGCGTAGAGGCGTCAGCTTTATTGAAAAACTCGTTTACATACCATTCATATACAACCGCAGCCGCCTCCATAGTTCCTGCCATGCTGTATCTAAGGTCAGGTATGACACTCGGCATGCTTGGGAACCCCAAGTCCTGTTCAGTGGTTACCACCAGCCCCCCTACTGTTCCGCCCAAGTCAATCACGACGTTTGGCCGGACGCCTCCTGCTCCGTAGTAAAGGCACGCCCAATCTGCCGCACCAGCAATTACCGGTGTACCCTCTGACAATCCGGTGCACTGAGCAGCATAAGGGGTAACCTGTCCCACAATATCCCATGGAGCATTAACCGGAGGAAGCTTATCCTGATCGAGCCCGCACGCACTCAACAACTCTGCGGACCAATCCCGATTCTTTGAGGAAAACAGGTTGGTCACTGAAGCATCAGTGAAATCAGTAGAAAACTGTCCCGTCATCCTATGCACCAGAACGTCCTTGGGCAGAAGGAACTTCTCTGTCTTCCTGTAGAGGGTGGGCCGATTTTCCTTCAACCAAAGTAGCTTAACTGCTGTATAACATGTATCGATGGGCAGGTTTCCCTCAGAGAGAAACGCTTGTTCGCCCACCTTATCAAGCAGCCATTGAACCTGTTCACGACCACGCTCATCGACCCAGGTAATACAGTTGGCCAGCGGCCCCTCCTCATTTGAGTAGGGGGTTGGCCCATGGCTCTGGCCGCAGCAACCGACCGCGCTGATCGCACTGGGTGGCACGGTACCGACAGACAGTACCTGGGCGATCACACGTTTCGCTAGATCCCACCACGTATCGGGAGATTGCTCGCAGTGTCCGGGACTCGGCCGTAGCATAGGTACCGGGGCCCTAGCAGAAGACATAACTTTGCCGGTTTCATCATACAGGCTTGCTTTTATGTAGCTCGTCCCAAGATCGAGTCCCAGAAAAACCTTGCCCGTAAATTCCCTTTGCATATCTGCACCTATTATGATAGGCCGTAATCCTTAGCGGTTTCGAACATCGCGACAATGTTCTCGATCGGTATGTCCAGTAGGAAATTGTGCGAGGGACCGATAATATACCCGCCGCCTGAGCCCATAATGTCGATCATCCTTTTCACTTCCTCAGCTACCTGTTCGGGGTTGCCCTTGCGCAGCAACTGCTGGGTGTCAATACCACCTTGGAATACCAGGTCTTTTCCAAACTCCTTTTTCAATGCCCGCGGATCCATGCCTCTAGCTGTTACCTGAACCGGATTGAGGATGTCAATCCCAGCATCGATGAATCCGGGAAGCAACTGCCCTACCCCGCCGTCACAATGGATCATCACCTTTACCTGTGGATGATCCTTCTTAATTGTACGAATGAGCCTTGAGTGACAGGGCTTTACGAACTCGTCGTACATCTTTGGCGAGATCATCGGCCCAATCTGTGTTCCTAGATCATCCGCGATCTCGACCACGTGAACGTAATCACCAACCGCTTTCATCAACTGACTATAATAAACGATGAGTATTTCGGTGATCTTATCTAATATCGCATGCGCAAAAGTGGGATTGGTTATAAGATCGATTAAGAACTGGTCCTGTCCCCGTAAGTACGAAGAATAATCAAATATACCTCCGTTACGGTACGCAACCACAGCGTAGTCCGTGGTTTTGTAAAGCCGCGCTGCTTCTTCAGCCATCTGCGCTGTCCGATCATACGCCAGAGGATCGGGCCAGGAATAGTTCTCCAAATCCTCAACCGTGGCCCGCCGCAAAGGCGACCTGCGACATTGGAAGGAATTCACGCCTTGCCCTTTCGTGAAATCGTAATCCAGGCCCCATTCATCAATGTACGCCGCGCCCTGTTGCTGCAGCTCCAGACTGAACCCTTGTTCAGGAAGCCAATATACATGCCGAAAATCCGCGCCAAGCGCCTCCCACAGCGGTTCGCTGATGTACTCAAATCGGAACTGGGCAAACACTGGCCTCAGAGAATCCTCGGGTATCCCGTACTGATTAATCATTTCCCTGATAACTTCTTCGGGGAATTTCTGGGCTGAGCCGCCGATGGCTATAGGGATTCGATCCGGCTCTCGATGAGAGATTGCGGTAAGGACTCTTTCTCTGGGGTTCATCGTAATCACTCCTTTAACGCTCCAAGGGTTATGCCTTCGATCAAGTATTTGCGGAAGAAAACGGACAGGAAGACCACAGGCAGCGTCATCAGCGTACCCAAAGCCATCAACGGCCCCCACTGTATCTCCCTGAACGTCATAAACGTGTACAAGAAAACTGGAAGCATACGGGTATTGCGTCCCGTAAGCACCAAGGCAAAGAAGAACTCGTTCCAGCACATGATGAATGTAAGGATACCGACAGCAGCAATCCCGGTCGCCGATAGGGGCAATACTATCCGGGTAAGTACCTGCAGGGGGGTCGCCCCATCAACCAGCGCGCTTTCCTCCAAGGCCACGGGCAGCTCCTTCAAAAAGCCGATTAGTAGCCACACGGCAAGCGGGATGTTCACCGCCACATAGAGAAGGATTAGTCCCAGTGCGGAGTCATATATGCCCAGCTTGTTGTACATGATATAGAACGGAATAACCACCGCTACAGGCGGAAACATCTTTAGCGATAAGATCATGAACGCTAGATCATCCTTGCGCCTCATGCGGAAGCGGGCAAGGCTGTACGCAGCTGGAAAAGACAACAAAAGCACTATCAGGGATGAGGCTAGAGCCACCAAGGATGAATTGAGGAACATCCTAGCCACTCCTGGCTTGCTGAACACTTCAGCGAAGTTATTCAACGTGGGAGTAAACAGGAGCTTGGGCGGAGAGCACATCACTGCGGCCGGGGGCTTCAACGCAGTGCTGAATATCCACAGGATAGGGAAGAACGCGATGGCACATAAGCACACCAGTAGAAGCACAAACCCCAGGCGATGCAATACAGGATGGCGGCGATTCACATATTGGTCAGACAATCTCATAAATATCGCCACCCCCCCCCAGACTAAGCGCGCAGGAGCTGCTCGCGCGACACTCTTCGCACCCCAGTGATAAACAGAACGATCACAAAGAACAGCATCATCGTCATTGCCGCAGCCCGTCCGAACTTAGTGAACATAAAACCCGTCCTGTACGCGTATATTGGTAGGGTCTCAGTCGCCCGCCCTGGCCCACCTCGCGTAGTCATGAAAATCTGGGCGAAGGTGTTGTTGAAACAATCCATAGCCCTGAAAATCACCGCGACAACAATGAAGTTCTTCATCATCGGAAGCGTTATGTAGCGAAAAAGCCCGAGCTTGGATGCCCCATCAACCTGTGCCGCCTCAACTACGGACCGCGGGATATACTGAAGCCCAGCCATAAGGAGCAAAACCATGAACGGAGTCCATTGCCACACGTCAATCAGAATGATCGAGGGCATGGCAAGGGAGGCTGTGGTCAGCCAAGCCGGCCCCGAAATCCCAAGCAGGCTAAGCACATGGTTGATCAACCCCAGGCTCGGGTCGTACAACACGCGAAACGCGAGCCCTATCACTACTGGGGCAACGATCATCGGTAGCAGGATAAACCAAAATACGATGGATTTCCCGCGAAAACTGCGGTTTAGAAAAAGCGCAATGATCAACCCCAGCAGCAACTCGACCAGCACCGCGACACATACAAGATACAGGGTGTTCAGAAGTACTTGGTGGAACGTTGGGTCATTCGCCAGGTAGATGTAGTTATTGAACCCAACAAACTTGTTTACTCCAAGGCTATAGCTGCTGAAGCTCATCTTCCACGTGTACACCGTCGGAAATATGACAAACGCGACCAGATAAAAAACTACCGGAAGCAGAAACAGGTATCTATGCTTTGCAAGTAATGTCATATCCCTTCTCTCTTCAGCCCATTACCCTGGGACACATCCCAACGAGTGGGCCGCCACTACCACGGTGGCGGCCCGATTGCTTTTCCTAGTAGTATCCAGCTTCCTCTAGTATCCTCTCGATTTGCCGATTAGCCGCCTTGCAGGCGGACGAAGCGTCTTTGCTTCCTGCAATTACGCTCTCCAGCTCAACACCCATTGTGTCGCCAATCTCCGGCCATTCAGGTAGCCGCGGACGGGCATCCGGATCAGCATAATCGGAGTTACTGACCAAAGCAGCCTGCCATTCGGCCATCCACGGATAGGTGTCGTTCAAGGACTCATCGAGAATCACGGACTTGCGGCTCGGAGTCTCCATTGGACCCAGTGCCGCTTGGACCTGCTGGCTAGTCACAAACGTGAGGAACAGCCACGCCGCCTGCTGTTTCTCCTGCTCAGCATCCGGATTGATCCCCAAGAACCAGGAATACGGGGTCATGACCCGACCTGCCGGGCCAGCAGGATTGGGAGCGTAGCCCCATTGTCCAGCGGTCTCGGACTTGTCTGGGTCTTCTGCTGTAGCGGCGAGAGGCGGGGCATCTATGGTGATGGCGATTGTTCCCATCTGCAAAGCATTGAGGATTTTGCTCCATTCCCAGTTCGCTGCCCCTGGAGGGCCGTAGTCCTGAATCAGGGACGCGTAGAACTCCACCGCTTCGATAGCCTCATCGGAACCCAATTGTGGCTTCCAGTTATCATCGAACCATTCTCCACCAAACGCTTTGAAGAAAGAGGACCAAGAGAAAACATTAAGCCCTGCTCCCCTCAACCCACGTAGAGCGATGCCGTACACCCCATCTTCCGGATGGTGACAGGCAGCAGCAAACTCCCTAAGCTCTTCCATAGTCGCCGGAGCATGCTCCGGGTCAAGCCCATTTTCAGCAAATAGTTTCTTATTGTAGTAAAGAAGTTGACCGGACATGTGCATAGGCAACCCCAAAACGCGATCCTCGAGAGAGCCCATGGCAACAAAATCCACCGGAAAATCGTCCGGCCATCCCATCCACTCCGCATCAGTCAATGAGCAATCGGTTAGGAACAGGTTAAGATCTTGGAGCCCATTGGCCCGATCATACGCCCGCAGGTACATAGGATCGTACATATAAGCATCGAATATTCCCGTACCGGTTAGCACGTCGATAGTTGTCTTTTCCCGCAATTGCGCCTCTTCAAACATCGTGTAATCTACATGGATGCCTGTAAGGCTTTCGAACAGCCCAATGAGCCCGTATTCCTCCCACTTCCAAGTATCAGATTCGCTCTGAAAGGCAACGTAGATACTTGTGCCTTCCGCCTGTCGCCAGTCTATGTTCGCCTCGCTTACGCGAGCGAGAATCTCTTCGTTCGATATGAGCTGGTCCGCTAATACACCAACAACAAGCACGTTTATGAGTAGCAGCGCCAGCCCCAGGCAAAATAACCTTTTCCTACGATGTTCCATCACAAGATACCTCCTTATCAAACTGCAAACTCTCGCCTTTCTAACCCTTCAATCAAATCTCCTCTGCGCTCGGTTAACCACCTCCCCTTTGCCCAACAATGGGCAACAATACAAATCAAACATCGGAAGATATATTCTTGGCGCGATTTACCACCGCAGCAGCGGCTGTCCGATCCGTAATCAGCGTGTCCACCAGGCCCGACCTGAGCGCACCCACTATTGCCTCTGCTTTCTCCGTACCCCCAGCCACAGCAACAAGCTTTCGTACAGCCTTGAGTTGCTGCCAGGATATGCACATCACATTGCGATCAATGTCCTGGCTTACGATCTGTCCGTGCTCGTCAAAGAAATGCAACAATACATCTCCAACCGCATTCCTCGCCTTCAAGATATCCAGCTCCTGTGGCGATATGTAGCCAGCGCGGGAGCTTCCCAAAACCCCCCGCATATGGCCGATGCCTACCAGTGCAAGGTCGATATTTCCCCATCTAGCCCGCGCTTGGGCAAGCATGTCCTCAATAGCCACCGTCTTACCGGCCAAGTCAGCGGGGTTGAAGTTGCTGGGAAACAAGCAGAAATAGCCCTCAGCATCGAGCTTTGTACAGAGTCGTTGCGTTATGAATGCCTCATTACTGCCCAGAGAAGCTGTATGCACCGTCATCCCGGAAAGCTGCACTACCACCGCTCCGTGAACCTTGACCTCAGTTCCTAAAGAGTCAACTAAGCCGGCAACGGTCTCTCCGCCACCGACCCCTATCGTCTTGTTGCTTCCAAGTAAAAAAGAAAAATACGATGCGGCCGCAGCTCCTAAGGATTTCTTAAAATCCCCTACGGCTAACAACTGATCATCTAGAACAACGAATTCACTTACGTGAGGGAAGTGTCTTTTAAGCTGTCTTTCCAGATCAACGTCACTGGGATGAGGAACAGTCAGCCGGAACTCGATTATGCCCCGCTTGGTCGCCTCACGCAGCATTCGCGACACTGTCATGACTGATTTGTCGATCTGCTTAGCTATATCTCCCTGGGACATGCCCCGCCGGTAATAAAGGCAGGCTACTCTGGCAAGTTCCCAAGTTTGGTGATCCAGCCTCATCATGTCTTGTTATAAATAACATAAAAAGTTATTTTTGTCAAGAATCCCCCAAGAAGGGAGAAAAAGCTTTGGAAAAATAGCTAGAAGCCATGATTTGTTACCGCGCACAAAGCCCAGTTCATACCACGCCGCTTACGGCATTAATCGCACAGCAAAATCGTATGTTCGTGATCCATTCACAAACAAATATGAAAACAAATATCCCGCTTGCATGTGACTTGTGCACAACAGTCTGTATCTCTTCGTTGCCTCCTACACAATTTGGTGCACGCTAATCCGCAGAGCTCTCGTCCCACTGCGGCAAGAGCTGATTAAAGCTTTGCCCAAGCTTCGTTCTAGCAGCGCGATGGATATCGCGAAGCCTATGAATGGCAAAGCTGCAAGAAATGTGCCTATGCAGCATCAAGTCCTGGAGTCATGCGTCAAACGTAAATGCGCTTTGCTTACCGGCAGATTAAATTTAGCTGCATTAATTGATAGATGCAAACGATTCATCAAATCAAAGCACCAACTAAGAAGTTCGTATTAGTACCGGTATGGATATCCGATCAGGTTCAACACGCCTTTAAGCTCAATAAAAGAAATACTACTCACCACACATGCCTTTATAAAAGAGCCAAATCTCTAAACATCCTTGGCACACAGGATAGTTGACATCCAATACGCCATCTTACCTTTTTGATTCATTTTGATTCAGCGGCGACAAGCGCAAAGCAGAAGGTCGGGAAGGGTCTACCATTGGAGTTGCACGAGCACGGGGTACCGCCGTGTTATCACGTCCGATATCGACCAAGCGAGCCGAGGAGTCAGCCATCGCTCGACCTCTGTGTGCGTCGGCCTAGTAGGCAGCGGTATCATCGACGCAGCTCAGGAATAGCCCAGCCATTTCGCCACACCCTACGACACCGTTTCGCACACTGCCAGCCCGGCATCCTCGTCTCATGACCCAATCGCCTCAGGCACTTCGTCGAAATCCTCACCCGTCTCAAGCTGCACAAATGGAGAGCCGCTTGGAGGCATCGGCCGTAGAGTTGTGGGAATCACCCTGGAACCGCCATTGGCCAGAGATAAGGTTTGCGCCCCCGAACTCCCCACAGCTCGCAAATCTCCCAGAGCATCCCCGGTCCGCTCCAGCAAGGTGTTAGGAGGCCATGAGAGTTCCTCAGTGAGCTTCGGCGTAGGTGCGGACCTCTTTCTCGAGCCTCTCGCCCATTTCGTCCTCTTCGACATCGAGATCGTATTGAGCCTGAAGTCCAAGCCAGAACTCCGGTGAGGTGTCGAAATAGCGAGCAAGGCGAAGGGCCGTGTTGGCAGTCACGCTTCGCTTACGGAGCACAATCTCATTGATCCGGCGCGGATCCACACCGAGATCGAGCGCCAAGCGATGCTGGCTCAACTTGAGCGGCTTGAGGAATTCTTCTTCGAGCACTTCACCTGGGTGAATCGGTGCCAGCTTTTTCTTCGCCATTACCCTACCTCCTAGTGATAATCCGTGATCTCGACTTCATAGACATCGTTGTCTCGCCACTCGAAGCACACGCGCCACTGATGGTTGATCCGGATCGAGTGCTGTCCGGCTCGCTCTCCCTTCAGCTTCTCCAGCCTATTTCCTGGCGGAGAGCGAAGATCCTGGACCGATTTCGCGTTGTCGAGCATCCTGAGCTTCCGCAGGCCAATCTGCTGCACATCGACCGGGAGCTTCTTGACGAACTCTCGTCGACATACGCGTTCCGTGTCGCGGTCTGCGAAGGATTTGATCACGTGGGAATTGTATAGCGTAGCTCGCTAAGCGTCAAGCGCCAAGGTCGGGAAATTGCCCTCATCGGTGGAACTTACCCGCCGCGCGAAGTGCGGTCGGGTCGAGCGATTTGCTAGGCAGCACATCATATCGTCTGGTCCCGGTATGTCCATTCGCTAAAATGCAGCTCACATCTCGGCCCGGATTCGGCTGGGTTGCACATTTGAAGGGTTGGGTGCAGGAACGGTGAGATGTTATTGAACAGCATTCCCCTTCACACTGATCTCATGCTCTACTACTGAACACGAGTGCGGGTGCCAACTCACATTCTACGAGTCGCCCTCGACGCGCCGCTTGAGCGCCTGGTTCATCTGATGGTATCACTGCTCCGCCGCTTTGATCATATCGCCCACGGTGGTAGGGTCAAGTCTTGCAATGCAACACTAAGAATTAGTAGATTCTGGTTGCTCGTGTCTCCTCAGTCGGCGACTGACGGTAGCGTATTGAACGCCAAGTTGATCGGCGATCTCCTTC
>JAGYNL010000161.1 GCA_018399865.1 Candidatus Bipolaricaulota bacterium
CGGAGATGGCGTGGGTATCGATGTGTTAGACGCGGCGCGATTGGTATTGGATAAGGTTGGTTTTGATGCCGAGTATGTGCATGGAGATATCGGTTGGGAGTTCTGGAAGTCGGAAGGTAACCCTCTTCCTGAAAGAACAATCGAGATTCTCAAATCTACGGATGCCTCCCTGTTCGGTGCTATAACCTCCAAGCCCAAGGACGAGGCAGAAAAAGAACTCGCTGTAAACTTACAAGGAAAAGGTTGCGTTTACTCAAGCCCCATCGTTGGATTGCGGCAGTTGTTCAATTTGCACACCAACCTACGACCCTGTAAGGCCTATCCGGGAAATCCGCTGAATTTGCGCGATGATATTGACCTGGTTGTTTTCCGAGAAAACACGGAAGGACTCTACTCGGGGGTTGAGTTTCATCCTGTACCGGAAAACATTCGTTCGGCCCTAAACACTCATCCAAAAATGAAGCGATACGACAGTGTTTCTAATGAAGATATGGCCATTTCAGCCCGTATCTTCACTCGCCAAGGGTGTCAAACAATTGCCCGCGATGCTTTCGAATATGCAAAAAAACACAACTACTCCAGTGTGACAGTTGTTGAGAAACCCAATGTGGTGCGAGAGACATCTGGCCTTATGGTACGAGAGGCGAGGAAGATCGCACAGGAGTATGCGGGTATCGAGCTTTGGGAAGCCAACATTGATGCAATGTGCATGTGGCTGGTAAAGAACCCCCAAAAATACAGCGTCCTTGTGTCCACAAACCTTTTTGGAGACATCATTTCTGACCTTGCCGCGCAGCTAGTAGGAGGCCTGGGATTCGCCGCATCGGGAAACATTGGCGATAACTATGCTGTCTTTGAACCAACTCATGGGTCAGCCCCAAAGTATGCTGGCCAGAACAAGGTCAACCCCACAGCCACCATCCGTGCGGCAAAAATGATGCTCGATTACTTGGGTGAGACGGAAAAAGCACAGCAAATTGAGAAAGCAGTTGAGCAAGTCATCGCCGAAGGAAAGATTCGCACTTACGACATGGGCGGCTCATCCTCCACCTCAGAGATGGCGCAAGCAATAGCTGCAGCAATATAGGAGGTCACATGGAATCAGTTAGCCGCAAGCTAGCGCGGTTTGCGCGCTCACTCACCTACCAAGATATCCCAGAACCTGCTCGCAAGGAAGCAAAGCGGTTCCTTCTTGACAGTCTAGGCTGTGCATTTGCCGCCATCAATCACAGCGATATGCAGCAAGCCTATCGTTACATCGAACAACTTGGTGGAACCCCGCAGGCAACCATTATAGGTCATGGCACAAAGACCAATGCTCCTAATGCAGCGTTGATGAACTCGCTTCTTTTTCGGGCAATGGACTACAACGACATCTACTGGAAGCAAGATCCTTCTCATCCATCGGACATAATCCCTGCCGCTATCGCAACAGGCGAAATGAGTGGAGCAAGCGGCGAGGATTTGATAGTCGGTATAGTCATCAACTACGAGTTGGAAATGCGAATGTGCCACGCCGCAAATCCCGGCGTACGTGAGGTTGGGTGGCATCACGCATCTTTGAGCCAGTTTATTAGCCCACTTGTCGCCGGCCGCATGCTTGGTCTTACCGAAGACCAGTTGGTAGCTGCCGTAGGCATAAGTGGGTCAAGCCACTTCACCCTCGGCGGGGTTGTGGCTGGCCATCTGACCAACATGAAGAACACCGCCGATCCGCTAGCAACCGAGGCCGGAGTTCGGGCTGCGCTGCTTGCAAGAACTGGCTACTCTGGATCTGAAGAGCTATTCGAAGGAAAAGAAGGCGTATTCGAGGTAATAAGAAACGTAACCTGGGATCCCGATAAGATGATCTCTTTCTTGAAAGAGAAGTTCATGATCACCGAGTGCGGATACAAAGCTTTCCCTACTGAGGCCCTCACTCATCAACCGATCACTGCTGCACTGGAAGTAATGGCAGAGAACAGTATCGATCCGCATACCATCCAACAGGTCACAGTAAGAACCACAACACGGGGAGCAGACATCCTTTCGGCTGTTCCGTTTAAACGAATGTATAAAACTCTGTTTCCGGTATTATTTGACGTAAAATCAACTGCCGCCATTATTGAATAGTAACCCGCGGTTTTACAGGTTAAACGAGAGTTATTGGTCACATTATCATGTATCCCATCCGTGTCCCATCTCTCTGAATTAAGACTAAGCGCTGTAGGTACACTATTTGGAATAGATTGACCGGCGTTGTGATACGCCCTGCATGAAATGGCGCTTACAACTCCATCCACATACGCCTTGATACTCTGCTGGCTGGCCACCGCAAGCGCGCTGTCGGATGCCATGTCGTCTTCATCAAGAAATTGGCGCTTCTCTACAAGGCTAAGACCGTTCATCTGCGCCCGAATGCTATTTATCTGTCTCTGTAAATCCATCAAGCGGTCAAATACACTCATAAAGGCTCACTCATTTCTAGCTTGACATCCTCCTTGCCGTCCTCACCCAGACTAACGGTAACGCCCTTTATCTTTAGCGTGTAACTCGTGCCGTCATAGGGGTTTATCGCGGTCACCTTATCGCCCAGGTCGTAGTCAGTGCCATATTGCAGGTCTTCAGTTTCTAACGCGTCAAA
>JAGYNL010000162.1 GCA_018399865.1 Candidatus Bipolaricaulota bacterium
TCTTTTATGGCCTGCACCGCTGCTTCTCTAATGTGCTGTGGAACGGGAGAAGTTGGCTTAGCCCAGGAGAGAAAGGCCACATCCCGGACCTCTTTGGATAGGCGGGTCATCTCATGTATGGCCGATTTTGACATTTGGGAAACCCGCCTTGCCGCTTCTATGGTCATAGTTGCATTCGTATTCACCCTACACTCCTTATAAAATATTCGCTACTGCAAACAAAAAAACTTAATGCCAACTTCCTAGCTGCAATAACTATATGTTCCTCTGGCACCTATTTCAACTTAGTAGTCCCGATAGATTCCGCTCATAAGCATCATGTAATCACTGGTCAAGGAAGCTGTGTTTCTGAAATAGCAAGAAGCCAGACATGCCAAGCGTTGTTTCTTGTCAAGCTAAAGCAATGTTAGTTCAATTGTGAGTCTATGCATCTGCGAGGCGCCCTTGACCTTTATATAAATAACGCTTGATGTCCAGAGTGCCCGTTTTGGGAAATGGCTTATCTGCCAGTACTAACTGGGCCTTGCTGCGCAGCCGCTTGTATGGTGCAAGCAATTCCTGTTTATGTTTGATTGCTTCCCAGATCAAGCCGTGCACGCTTGTCTTGTGTGCCTGTCCTTCCAAAGCCTCTTCATTGGGATAGACAATTACTTCAATGGTCTCCCCCCCTGGGTCCTTACGCAACCGGACCAATACCTCTTCTATGTATGGGATCCTAGCAAACTCCCACTCCAGCTCTTCTGGGTAAACGTTCTTTCCAGTAGGGAGCACAATGACATTTTTCACCCGTCCTTTAACTGAGATTCGCCCTTTAGCGTCGAGACTAGCAAGGTCTCCGGTATGAAACCATCCTTGTGTATCAATTGCACTGGCCGTGGCTTCTGCATCCTTGTAGTAGCCCTGCATGACTATCGGCCCGCGTACCAACAACTCACCGACACCGTCTTCAGCAACGTTTATAACCTTTGCCTGGACGTTAGGAATTGGCGCACCAACGTTGCCCGCTTCTCTTCCAAAGGGATCAGATACAGCGATGACCGGAGATGTTTCTGTCAGCCCATAACCTTCCATCATTCCAATTCCCATCCGGCGAAATCCAGAAGCCACATCAGCATCAAGCGGAGCAGCCCCGGAAACGAAAAACCGTATCGCTTCACCGGTTAAGGACTTCTTTATCTTTCTTCCCACTAGCCGCGGAGCCATACGCCAAAGGATTCTTCCCATAACTGATTTTCTCACCTGGGACACGATCTTATCGTACATCACGTGATAGAGCTTTGGTACACCAGTGAAAATGGTGACCTTATTTGCCTTCATAAGTTCACCAATGCGGCGAAACTCATCTGTATACATGGTTAGAGCACCAGAGTAGATTGGAAGAAGTAGGCCAGTGACCAAACCAAGAATGTGGTGCCAAGGTGCAATAAATAGGAAGACATCTTTGTGAGATACAGGGATAACCTGGGTACCGTTTTCCAGATCAGAAATGATGTTTGAGTGAGATAGCAATACTCCTTTGGCATGGCCGGTAGTTCCCGATGTATAAGCCAGGATCGCAGTATCATCTACTGTAATATCAACCTGAAGCCTATCGGAATCAACCATTAACGATGAGAAAGTCACATCAGCTTTATCATCAAGGTCAATTGAGTAATTGCCAAATTCGGGGATTCGCTCGAATATATCAGGTGTGGCAAAAGCGGCTCTAGCCCCAGAGTGATGTAGCAGATTCATCAGTTCAGGACCGGTGTGACTGGGATCCAGGGGAACTGCCCAAGCTCCAACCTTTAGTACAGCCATTAATGCTACAGCAAACCGGATCCGCGGAGGTGATATGATTGCAACGCGGTCGCCTTTGCGTATTCCCAGCTGATAAAGGCCATTGGCCAGCATCTCGCTCATTTGGCCCAATTCTCTGTAGTCTATTTCTTTGGGTTCCGTTGGTATACTCTTCGTATTACGGATCGCAGCCCGATTAGGGAAACGGCTTACCACAGAGTTCAAGCATGCTGGAATGGTGTGGACAGCCATATCTAACCTCCTTTTCTGCTCGATCAAAAAATACTTTACCTTCGCGTGAAGCTCGCGTCAATGTTCTCTTTACATGAAGCTTTTTCAAGATCGCGCTGATGGCTGTTGGTGCATATGACAAAATCACGCCCGATATCCTCATTAGCAAGCAAAACCACCTCTGCCCCCTTGTAAGGCAAAGCTTTGTCTTGCTTGTAATCATTTGCGCAATTGCACTAACGTTATCTGCAAAGAGTTCCCTGAGAGAGTAACCATTACAGACTAATCTACCCATCTGCTAAAGCATCAGCAACACACCAAATACAACCTCAAATCCCAGGCTTATCCAGTTTGAACCTTGCCATGCATTATCTAGCCCCATTGAGATTGCACGCACAACAGCGATGGTCAGGTATCCAATACCCAGTGTGCGATAAGCCGCTGGTGATCTGAAA
>JAGYNL010000163.1 GCA_018399865.1 Candidatus Bipolaricaulota bacterium
TACGTTAAGTTCTGAGCCCCCGACATAAACATCGAGATTGTTTGCCTGTTCTAGCCGCTGATGCTCAGGCGGAGAAAGCCGAATCATCGTCTCGCCAAGAAATCACAAGATCATGTTCTCGTATTCACAGTTCTCTATTCATCCTTGTTTCACTGCTATAACCAGCTTGAGAGCATTCCTCTTTAGAGTATTGGCCGTGTTCTTGGAGCGCCGCGGGCTGAATTCCACCGCGATGCGGCGGTACGAAGTCGATTCAGGTAGCGGTGCATGATGCCCATAGAAAGGGTGCGATCTGTGCCTCCACCAGATCGATACCCAAACCAGGTTTGTCGGGTATCTGGATAAAGCCATCCTTCGCATCGAGTTCGTATGCGTGATTGGCAAGTGCGTAGAGTTGAGGGTCGCGGTAAGGAAATATCTCTTGTGACACAATGTTGGTTATGCAGGCATCAGCCTGAAGTGACGCAGCTGTACAAACCGGGCTGCCGCAGTTGTGAGGGAGCACACACATGTTGTATGCCTCGGCCATAGCCGCTATTTTCTTGAGCTCCATGATTCCACCGCACGTGCCAACATCCGGTTGGAGAAAGTCGGCAGCGTGGCGCTGTAGCACTTCGCGAAAGCCATAACGTGTATAAAGGCGCTCGCCAACCGCTATTGGTACATCAAGGGTTTTGGAGACCTCTTCAAGAGAATCCGCATTGAATGGGTCGACCGGTTCCTCGATGAAGAACAGGTCAAGATCGAGCAATCGTCTCACGAAGTGGATGACGGCTTCGGTGGATAGCTCGGAGCTCAAATCAATCATCAAGTCTATCTCGGGACCGATGGCATCCCTGACCTCTCGGACGCGTTCTACAGCAAGATCTTCGGCTTCACCGGTAATCATACGACGTCTTACGTGCTGAAGGGTTGTGTCCTTTCCTTCGCCTTTGGGGGACGCCAGCGGATACATCTTTAGTGCCTTGTATCCATCTGCAACTACACGTTTAGCTTGATAAGCAAAATCCTTGGGTTGAACACAATAATATGACCAGCCATTTGCATATACTGGTATAGAATCTCGACATTTACCGCCAAGCATCTCGTAGACTGGCATATTGAGTGCCTTGCCTTTAATGTCCCATAGGGCTGTTTCAATAGCGCTAATTCCGGCAAAGATAACCGGACCACCACCTTTGGTCCAGAATGAGTCGTCGTACATGTCCGCCCAGATGGCTTCGATGCGAAAGGGGTCTTTGCCGAGAACGGTATTCTCGGCGAGATCTTTGATCATCCCCGCTGCGGCTGTCTGACCGGTGCCGTAGGCAAGCGCTGCTTCACCAATTCCATGAATACCTTCATCGGTTACCACCTTTACGAGTATTGGACGTCGCACGCCACACTTGGCCAGGTAGATTCTGATTTCGCTGATCTTCAATGTTGCCTCCTTTTGCTAGATTGCTCCAAGCCACCGCGGTAACTAAGCACAGATGTTCATGACTTGCTGCGGTTGTTTCAAAGACCTCCCGCGTTTGCTTCTTGGTGGCGATTTAGGAAACTCGTATCCTCGATCACATCTCTAGTCACCGCGCGTAATGACCTTTGCCACATATTGCCTTTCTGATCGGCCGACTACGCCATGATAGCCAAACTACTTGCATAAGCATTCCTATTGACAGGGAACCCAGCCCTACGTGCACCCCCGTTAGGTGTTGCCATTTTATGCCGGCCAAAAGAACCGTGCCAACTGCTAGAAGGAAGATCAACATAGCTTCGCTAATCGCGCGTGTGGAGTGGTTGTGCAATAGCTGCCCCTGAAACCAGCTTTGCTGAACGCTAAGGCCGGGCACTAATACCGCACCCCACAAGCTACAACTTGCCATTGCAGCAAGCGGGCTAGTTAAACCTATTAAGCTATGAAACCAGAAATCAGCAATTGGCGTAGCCGCAAATAGCAACAAAGAGCCTGTATTTAGGGTCCCCAACCAGATTGCAAACCGACGTAGGCTACACTCAGACCTACCGTCCTTCAAAAGGGCTACAACAACTTCATTATACGAGACACCTATACTGCGTAACAGGAACACCAACCCCGAAACGGCTGGCCAAATGGCCAATGATTGCAGTGGATTTGGCATCCGACTTAGTGCGGCGCTTGTTAAAGGTGCGGCCAGTATGAACAGGACCTGTGTAACAGACAGGGGGATATAGAAAGACGAGAAAGCCTGAAATGTTAGTATCTCATGGCTAACTGGCTCGTGTTTCAGTTTGTCGCGCAGAATAGGGCGGGTGCAGGCAGCAATGAACAAGGTCTCTACAATATGCCCAACAGCCAGAGCGACGGCGGCAACAACAACGCCGGAAAGAGAATGCATAAAATATCCGAGAATCAACACGGCAAATGATACCAGCAGTCTCACCCCGGTTCCTAAGCCTATAGCCAAGGAGTGGCCGAAGCGAATAAGCACTCCTTGGTTGAATCGTCGATAGGCTATCGACCAACTCCAAGGGACCATCACCATTAAGCCTACGCGAGCCGGTTGAATTATTTCTTCAGGGACAGACAGTATATCCCGAACAATAAAGTAGTAGATTGGCGTAAAAGCTACTAGTAGATGCACAATAGTCAGTGCTAGCCCGGCGATATTTGTGAACCGTCGCAGCTTCATATAGGATACCCAATCTTTGCTAAGAGCAGTTGAAGCTGCCAGCAGCATAACGATGGGGGCGCTAATGAACTGCGAGATAGGCCATACGATGCCGCCATAGCCAGCAAGGTTTACCTCGGGGTCCGGCATTCTGGAGATTATGCCGCTTACTATAGATGCCTCACCGGACATCAATACCCAACTTGCAGCAAGCGGCCACCATATTTTCAGTATGTGACGCTTTGTCAGTGTATCATTCAAGCTTGTTCCCTTTGACAAGGATGTACATTGATCACGCTATTACACGTGAGACAGAAGCCTTAAACCGCCGGCTAGAACAATAAAATGGGAACTGCTGTCCCCACAGTCCCACTGCCCCACAACGGGCTACTGAGTCATAGTTCACCGTACGATGCGTAGATTGCCCCCTTGTAATACACGCTCCACTTCTTCCTTAGTGGCCCACGCAAGATCACCAGGGTTAGTCTGTTTCAGCGCGGAGATCGCAACCCCGTAGTTGACAGCCGCTTGAGGACCATCACTTAAGTATCCGAACAAGAATCCCCCAGCAAATGAATCTCCTGATCCCACTCGGTCTACCACCTCTATGTTGAACTTTGGCCCATGATAA